>JAFAQI010000299.1 GCA_019246495.1 Frankiales bacterium
CACTCCGGACCAGCCGGTCGGGACGGTCATGCCGGCGCCGGGAACTGCGGCCAACGTCCGCGCGACAAGCACGAGCCAGGCCACCGGCCAGCCCCCGAGCCAGGCAGCCACGGCAGCCGTCGACGACGACAGCTGACTGAGCAACGCCGCGATGAGCCCGAGCAGGGTCGCGGGAGCGACGGCCGGTGCGGCCAGCAGGTTGGCGGGGATCGCGAGCGGTGCCACCTGGCCGAACACCGCGACGATGACCGGTGTGCAGGCCAGCTGTGCGGCCGCCGGCACGGCGATCGCCGCAGCGAGCGACCGCGGCATCCAACGGGACAGCCGCTTCGTCCAGCGCGGCGCGACGACGAGGATCGCCGCGGTCGCCAGCACCGACAGGGCGAAGCCCGGCGTACGCGCAAGAAACGGATCGACCAGCACCAGCCCGAGCACGGCAGCCGCCAGCACCGGCAGCCCCGCGTTGCGCCGGCCGACCGCGGTGCCGACGAGGACAACCGTGCCCATCACCGCCGCGCGCAGCACGCTCGGCGACGGCCGCGCGAGCACGACGAAACCGATGACGGCGGCGAGACCGATGAGCAACCGGAGCCGACGGCCGCCGCCCGCCGCGCGAACGACGGCAACTACCGCGCCAACGACGATCGCCAAATTCTCGCCGCTGACCGCAATGAGATGGGTGAGACCGGTTACGCGGAAGTCGCTCGTCAGCGCGGGCGTCATCTGTGACACGTCGCCGATGACGATGCCCGGAAGCAGCCCGCGCACGTCACCCGACAGCCCTGCACAGGCCGTGCGCAACCCGTCGCGCACTCCGCCCGCCCACCGCTGCCACGGCGGCGGGCGGCCCAAGAGTTGAGGTGAGCCCTCGGCGAAGACAACAGCGGAGACGGTGTCGCCGGGCCGCGGGGGCAGCAGCTTGCCGGGTACGTCGAACCGCTGCCCGGGCAACAGTCCGAACCACGAGCCGGCGAGCGCGATCACGACGACCGGCGCGCGGTCGGCCCGCCAGGGCGCAGTCGGCGTGGGTCGCCAGCCGCGGGCCGTGGCATCGACGATCGTCAACATGCGGCCGTGCCGGGACTGCACCCGGGCGGGATCGCGCACAGCAGTCAACGTGAGCTCGCCGCGCTGGTGTGCCCGGGCTGCTGCAGCGACCGGGCCTAGGTGCAGCGCGTGCACGTGCACGCCGACGGCTGCGAAGCCGGCCGCTGCGCCGACACCCATCACGGCAACGAGCAACCGATGACGAAGCAGGGCCAGCAGGGCTACGGCGACTGACGCAGCCACCGCTCGTTGGTCGGCCGGCCAGGACCATGTCATCGCGAGCGCCGCCGCGAGCCAGGCCGCAACCGCGGGAAGGGCTAGCCGGACGTCGAGCCTCCGCCGAGGGCGGCTGCTCACACCCGGACGAGCGGCGAGATCTCGGCGAAAATCGCGTCGCCGATGCCGGGTACCTGCTTGAGATCGCTCGGCGAGTGGAAGCCGCCATGCGCCGCGCGCCAGTCGAGGATGCGCTGGGCAAGCACCGGCCCGACGCCCGGCAACGCATCCAGCTGTTCAGCCGTCGCGGTGTTGAGCTCGACCGGACCGCTCGAACCTGCGGTCCCACCCGACGCCGCGACGGCGGCACCGGGAACCCCGATGAGCAGCAGCTGCCCGTCGGTGACGACAGCCGCCAGGTTGACGGTCGCAAGGTCGCGCGACCGCAACGCACCTCCGGCCGCCCGCAGCGCGTCGGCAACCCGCGACCCGAGCGGCAGCGTCACGAGCCCGGGCCGGCGAACGCGACCACCGACGTCGACGACGATGCCCGCCGGTGTCGGTGTCGGTGCGGTGGCCGCCGGTAACGGGCTCAGCGGCAGCGGCGCGACGACACGCGCCGGAGCGCCGCGATGCTGCAGCAGCGTCCACCCGGTCACGACCACGCAGGCGAGACAGACCGCGGCGAGCCCGAGCACGGCACGCGCGGCCGGCGCTGCTTGGGCACCGCGCAGCCAGGGCGGCAGCCGGTCGGCGACCGCAGCCCACCCGCCACCGACGAGCGATGGCGGAACGACCGGTCGGGCTCCGTCGTCCGCGGGCGCTGTCTCGGCGCGCCGCAGTTGCGTCAGGTCGCCCGCTGCCGGCCCATCGTCCGCCGTCGCGAAGAAGGGCTGCTCCGGAACGAACGCACGCCGCGGCGGGGCGAGGCCGAGCCCGCTGAGCCGCTCGCTGACGCTGGTGTCCGAGTCGTCGATCGGCATGCCGCGACGCTAGGCACGGACACGCGCGACAACCGGCGTCAGTCGACCGGTTGTGCATCAGACGCAACCGTCGCCGGCCGGTGGACAACGGCCGACGAGCCGGCGACCAACGCGGCGACACCGTCAGCCGGGAACGACGTTGACCAGCCGCGGGGGCCGGACGATGACGGTACGCACCGGCAGGTCGCCCAGCGCCCGGCGTACGGCGTCACTTGCCAGCGCGCGCTCGCGCAGCTCTTCCTCGCCGGCTTCGACCGACACCTCGAACTTGTCC
>JAFAQI010000356.1 GCA_019246495.1 Frankiales bacterium
GCCCGGCTCGGCGGCGACGAGTTCGCTCTGCTCGTGCCGGACTATGACCACGCCGCCGCGGAAGAGCTCGGCCGGCAGATCCGCCTCGCCATCGCCGCGCCCTGCCAGCTCGACGGCGTCAGCATCGAGGTCGACGTCAGCATCGGCATCGCAGTGGCACCGGACGACGGCACGGACGCGAGCGTCCTGCTCAAGCGCGCCGACATGGCGATGTACGCCGCCAAGTCGACGCATTCCGGCGTACAGCTCTATGACGAGGAACGCGACGAATACTCGCCGCGCCGGCTGGCCCTCGCCAGTCGCTTGCGCACCGCGATCCAGACCGGGGAGCTCGTCCTCTACTACCAGCCCCAGATCTCCGCTGACTCCGGGCTCGCCACCTGCGCCGAGGCGCTCGTCCGCTGGCAGCATCCGGACTACGGCCTCGTGCCGCCCAGTGAGTTCGTGCCGATCGCCGAGCAGACGGGTGCGATCCAAGAGCTCACCGCGTGGGTGCTCGGCGAGTCGATCCGGCAGCTCGCGCGATGGAAGCGGGACGGGCTCGAGCTCGGCGTCTCCGTCAACGTTTCGATGCGCAACCTGCTCGACGCGTCGACGGTCGACACGGTCAAAGACCTGCTCGCGCGGCACGACGTGCCCGCGGAGCGGCTGACGATCGAGATCACCGAGACGCACGTGATGAGCGATCCGGCGCGGACGTTGCCGCTGCTGCACGCGCTCGCGGCGTCGGGTGTCCGGCTCTCCGTCGACGACTTCGGCACGGGTTACTCCTCACTCGCCAGCCTGGGCCGCTTCCCGGTGCACGAGCTGAAGATCGACAAGTCGTTCATCCGCGACCCGCAGGCCGCCGACGGCAGCCACGCGATCATCCGCGCGATCGTCAGCATGAGCCGCCACCTCGGGCTCGACACGGTCGCCGAGGGCGTCGAGGACGAAGCGGCCGCCGAGCTCCTGAAGGGGTTCGGCTGCACCCGGCTGCAGGGCTTCCACTTCGCCCGGCCGATGCCGGCGGCGGACCTGCCGCGCTGGTACGCCGCCAACCGCATGCCGAGGCCGCGGGCGGAACGCCCGGCGCTGCGCGTCGTCAACCACTGACCGGTCGCGCCTTCCGCGACTGCCGATCAGGACGCGGGCGTCGTCAGCCCATCTTCCGGCCGGTGCTCTTCAGGTCGGCACAAGCCTCGACGACGCGCGCGGCCATGCCGGCTTCGGCGGACTTGCCGTAGGACCGCGGGTCGTAGACCTTCTTGTTGCCGACCTCGCCGTCGACCTTGAGCACGCCGCTGTAGTTGGTGAACATGTGGTCGGCCACCGGACGGGTGAACGCGTACTGCGTGTCGGTGTCGATGTTCATCTTCACGACGCCGTAGCGGAGGGTCTCGTGGATCTCCTCGATCGCTGACCCGCTGCCGCCGTGGAAGACAAGGTCGAACGGGTTGGTCTTGCCGAGCTTGGCGCCGACGTGCTCCTGCCCCTCGCGCAGGATCGACGGCTTGAGCTTGACCGCGCCGGGCTTGTAGACGCCGTGCACGTTGCCGAACACAGCGGCGAGCAGGTAGCGGCCGCGCTCGCCCGGAGCACCGAGCACCTCGGCAACCCGCTCCATGTCCTTGGGCGACGTGTAGAGCTTCTCGTTCATCTCGTTGGAGATGCCGTCCTCTTCACCACCGACGACGCCGATCTCGAGCTCCAGCACCGTGTGCGCCTCGATCGACATCGCGAACAGCTCGTCAGCGGTCTTGAGGTTGTCCTCGAGGTCGATGCCGGAGCCGTCCCACATGTGGGACTGGAAGATGGGTTCGCCGCCCGCCTTCACCCGGTCGATGGAGAGCTGGAGGAGGGGACGCATGTAGCCGTCGAGCTTCTCGGGCGGGCAATGGTCGGTGTGCAGCGCGATGTTCACGGGGTAGTTCTTCGCCGCGACGCGCGCGAACTCGGCAAGTGCCACCGCGCCGTCGACCATGTTCTTGATGGTCGCGCCGGAGAGGAACTCCGCGCCGCCCCAGGACACTTGGACGATTCCGTCGCTCTCGGCCTCGGCGAACCCGCGCAGCGCGGCGTTGAGCGTCTGGGACGACGTGACGTTGATGGCCGGATAGGCGAAGCCGTCAGCCTTCGCCCGGTCGAGCATCTCGGCGTAGACCTCTGGGCTTGCGATGGGCATCTTCGCCACTCCTTAGCGCTCGCTGCGACACCTCGAGTATGCCGCCCGGCTAGCCTC
>JAFAQI010000382.1 GCA_019246495.1 Frankiales bacterium
ACAAGGTTCGCGAGTCAGGATCGGCATTCATCGAAGCTCTCGGCATCACGAGCTCACGTTCATATCGCTACACCGACAAGCTATACGAGGATCATCCGGAGGCACTCGCCCTGCGGCCTGAGGGCAATAGGGCACTAGTTAACACTAACGCTTTCGAGCAGTTCTCGTTCATCTACTACGTCGACAAGCCCAACGATGGCAACGATTACGTGCAGCTTCTAGGAGTGATTAAGAACAAGCGCGCCGCGCGGTGGCTTCGCAGCGATTACATCGCCGGACCCGACAGCTTCCAAAAATTCAAGGTTTCGGTTCCGGCGGCGAACGGGTCAGGGTCCACCACTGACTTCTTTGGTGTCGCGTTGAACAATCCAACGGTTGTCGGGCCGGGGGTTGGGGTGACGCAGACTTTCATCACCATCGGCTCGTTCGGCACCGAAGCCGAGGCGCAGGCGTGCCTGAAGTACCTCAAGTCCAAGTTCGCCAGGACGATGCTCGGAGTCTTGAAGGTCACCCAACACAACCCGCGAAGCACGTGGAAGTTCGTCCCGGCGCAGGACTTCACCAGTTGCTCAGATATCGACTGGTCCAAGCCGATCCCACACATCGACCAGCAGTTGTACGCGAAGTATGGCCTCGGTACCGATGAGGTCGACTTCATTGAGACCCGAGTCAAGGCAATGGCCTAGCCACGGCCTAGCGACTCCGCCCTAGCGCTGCTTGCGCTCCCACGCGGGTCGGCCGGCGACACCGTCGATCTAGAACACCATGCGAACTCCACTAGGGCAGCTCGACGTCGAAAGCCGCGGCGAGCCGCTCGAGCGTGAAACGGTTCCGCAACTTGCAGGCGCTGTTCTGGTTTGCGAACATGCCCTTTTCCCAAACGGCGTGCTCGCGAGAGAGAGTCTTGTCCCACTCGACAGGCACGACGTATTCGCGCTTGTCGTCGTCGTCTGTGCTGGGCTTGTGGGTGTACGAACCGGCGAGTGGAAGGCCCGACAGCTTCACAGGCTCCCCGTCGACGGTCACTTCTGCCTCTTCGAAGGGGACTGCTAGTCCGGTGACGGTGCCGACGCCGACATAACCCGTTTTCGGGATGCAGGCGAAGATGCGGGGCACCGAGAGGGAGCTTCTTCAAAGTCTTCGAGAACCAGTCGCCACCGCCGGCTGACACGAACCCATATTTGCGTGCGTCTTCCCAAGTCCGAAAACCGAACTCCTCACCAAAGCTGACGTACCAATCTTGCTCGTTCCAAGCTTCCTTGCTGCCACCTCGTCGCGATACGCCGCTGGTCTTGGGCTGGGTGCGTGCCTCGTCGAGAAGCCACGTTCGCGCGAGGTAGGCACGATCGCCGTCGTTGAAGTACCGGAAGAACACCACAGGCACTTCAAAGCCGTTGAGGTAGCCGACGATTCGCTCGGTAGCCGGGTCGACGTCACTTGCAACAACTGTCAGGCGATGAGCGGTGTTCAGTTCGTCGGGAGGGTTCCCACCGAAGGTGTCAGTCCAGGCTTCTTCGAACGCCATGCCCGGCTTGTATACGTCGAACAGATCCAGCACCTTGTTGTGACTAAGGCTTTGCACCCAGGAGCCGTAATCGAGTGCCTGAGCGATTACCTCGCGTGGAGTCTTGTCGCGCTTGAGCTCCAGAACGTGCAGCGCGCCTTCGTCGTCAACCGCGAGCAGATCAATGAATTTGCCGTAGTCAGTCGGGACCTGCCGACCGATGAGTAGCAGCGGCGTCCCCAGGATCGTGGGGTCAGCCTCGATCATTGCTTCCAGCTGGGACTCCAGCGGAACGCCAGATGGAGTGATCTTCTCCGGTTTCGAGCCATCGACCCGCCAGAGACCAACTTCGAGTGGCATGCGCTCTCCTCGACCCCCGTGGGCTGACAGGGTGACAGTGCGACGAAACTACCCACGGGTCAAGATCGTTATGACATCGTCGACCCTGTGAGCACGGGGGAATTCGCCACCGCCCGTCGGCGACGAGCCCTTGCCGCCGACAAGCGAGCGGGCGTCTTCGCGCGTAGCCGCGCCCGCGGCCTGCAGTACCAATTCGTACGCGACCACTGGCGGCGCCTGGCAACGCTGATGGTCGGCGCCGGTGGACTCGGCTCGGTCGGCCTGCTGCTAATGCCAGCCGGTGCGATTCGAGTGTTCTTCTCAGGTGCCCTCGTCGCGAGCGTGATCGCTGTAGCCGTGTTCGTGGTCGTCCTGTCGACTGGTACCGCCGCAACAATGATGGGCGACTCAGCCGAGCAGTGGACGGCCCAGGAACTCAGAAAGCTGCCCGATGGCTGGCGACTCATTAACCACGTCATGCTGCGTAGGGCGTATGACATCGACCATGTCCTGGTCGGTCCTGGCGGGGCGTTCGCGGTCGAGACAAAGTGGAGCTCGCACCCATGGCGACTCCCAGGCGACGAACGACTGCGCGGGGCCGTCAATCAGGCAAGAACGAACGCAGCAGACCTCACCAAGTGGACCGAGTTTCGCAAGGCGACGGGGACGGTCACACCGCTTGTCGTTGTTTGGGACACATCGACGCACTCTGAGGTGAATGAGTGCGAGTTCAGCGGTGTGTCGGTGGTTCGCGGCCGGCATGTCAAGGATTGGGATTGGACGCTCGGCCCCGACGTGCTCACGGGGGAGCAGGTCGACCGGGCCTGGGCGCTGCTCGATCAACACGTGCTGCGGAGGGAGGCGCGCCTCAATGACATTGAGGCGGTCCCACCGTCCATTTTCCAGCTTGCGGCTCGCGTGTGGATCAGCTTTTTGGTGATGCTCCTGACCGTCCTGCTTGTCGGTTACACCATCCGCTTGGTTGACAGCACAATCTGGCATGCGGCCGTGTTCGTAGTTTTCGGCGCAGCCGCCTTTGTGGCTCGGCGCTTTCCGCGAATCCGGGTGTATGCGATCGCGTCACTGGCAGCGACCGCGTTATCTGGGCTTGCGCTGTGGGGGTTCGTTCTCTACAGAGTCGCTTAAGGGCGGGCTGAATGGACGTCATCCGAAATGCCGTGCCACGAACTTCGCCAGTCGGGGTTCCTCGGCTCGTGGACTTTCAAAACCAAATGACGCCCGCCCTTCGAGATGCTTGATTCGTGACGGCAGCGGGGGACGCCAGCGGCGTATCGCTGGTCGGGTGGGCGCCTGAGCTGCACGTCGTCACGGCCGCCGTACAGCGCCTCACCGACCGCGAAGGCGGCGCGCTCGCGCTCGTCGGCCCAGCCGGCGTAGGCAAGTCACGCGTCGCCCGCGAGAGCGGCCCCCAAGCCACCGAGGCCGGCGCCACCGTGCTCACCGGCCGCGCGGTCACGACCGGTACGGCGACCGCCTGCGGCCCCCCGCCGAAGCGCCCCCCTAGGCCCGCACTGCGACGCAACCGCCATCGACCTCGGTTCGCACGCCCGGGCCCTCGACGTCCTCGCGCCCACCGCCACCACCTCGGCGCAGCCAACCGCACCGCCCTGGCCACGCTGGCCGCGAGCGTGAGCTGACCGACGTTACGTAGTCCCGGCCGGGTCACTACGTAGTCGCACCGATTCGGCGGACCCCCGGTTCGCCGGATGGTCGATGCATGACAACGACGACGGCCGCACCGGCCACCTTCCAGCCCCTGTCCGCCCTCGACCAGCTCCGCCGACGCGTCGCCGGACCGGTCCTGACCCCGTGCGACGCCGGCTACGACGACGAGGCCGCACCCTTCAACCAGGTCGTGTCGCACCGCCCGCCGATCGTCGTCGGTGCCGTCTGCGCCGACGACGTCGTTGCCGCCGTCCGCTACGCCGCCAAGCACCGCCTGTCGGTCGGCGTCCAGGCCACCGGCCACGGCGCGAGCTTCGCGATGACCGACGGCGTACTCATCTCCACCAAGCGGATGACCGACGTCACCATCGACCCGCAACGCGGCACCGCCCGCATCGGCGCCGGCGCCAAGTGGCTCGCAGTCGTCCAAGCGGCCGCCCCCTACGGCCTCGCACCGCTCTCCGGCTCCACCACCGACGTCGGCGCCGTCGGCTACGCCCTCTGCGGCGGCATGGGCCCTCTCGGCCGCAAGTTCGGCTTCGCCGCCGACCGCGTCCGCGCCATCGAGATCGTCACCGGCGACGGCAAGCTCCGCACCATCACCGCCGACGACGACACCGATCTGTTCTGGGGCATCCGCGGCGGCAAGGGCAACCTCGGCATCGTCACCGCGATCGAGGTCGACCTCGTCTTCGTCCCGCGACTCTACGGCGGCGCGATCTTCTACGACGCCGCCGACATGCCCGCCGTGCTGCACGCGTGGCGCGAGTGGGTCGAGACGGTCCCCGAGGAGATGACGTCATCGGTCGCGCTGCTCCGGCTTCCCGACATCGACGTCGTGCCGCCGCCACTGCGCGGACGCCTGACCCTGCACCTGCGCATCTCTTACGTCGGCTCGGCCGAGGACGGCATGCGTCTCGTTGCTCCGCTGCGCGCCGTCGCCGACCCGATCGTCGACATGGTCCGCGACATGCCGTTCACCGAGACCGACTCGATCCACCTCGACCCGACCGACCCGTCGTCGGCGTGGCACGACGGCCGGCTGCTCTCGTCGTTCCCCGCCGAGGCTGCCGATGCGCTGCTCGCTGTCGCCGGTCCCGACGTCGACGTACCGCTCATCTTCGCCGAGATCCGCCACATGGGCGGCGCGCTCTCCCGTCCCGCCGCGGTGCCCAATGCGGTCGCCGGCCGGAACGCCGCGTTCAGCCTCTTCGTCCTCGGGCCGATGGCGCCCGGGCTCGAACTGGCCGTGCCGGCGGCCGGCTCCTCGGTGATCGACGCGCTCGCGCCGTGGCACACGTCGGGTCGGCTCGTGAACTTCCTCGGTACGACGGACCGCGGGCCGGCCGCCGTTGCCGCGGCGTACGAGCCGGAGACCGCCGCCCGGCTGCTCGCGCTGAAGGACCGCTTCGACCCGCAAGGCCTGTTCCGCCACGGCCACGCGCTGGCCACCAACTCGCAGAAGTGAAAGGAGCACTGTCATGAACCCGCTCGCCACCGACCTCGCCCGTGCCCACATCAAGGAGCTCCGTCGCCAGGCCTGCCAGGAGCCGGAGCACACCCCGGCCGTCCGCCGGTTCGGCCGCCCGCACCGCAGCAAGTGAGGCGCGCTCCGCCGAACGATCCGCCGACTCCCCGCCCCGATCCCGGTGCGGGGAGTCGGCATGTCTACGCACCGTGGAGGATGAGCTCGTGACAGACCTGTCGACCATCACCGTCCATGGCCGCCGCGCCGCGTTCCGTCGTACCGGCCCCACGGACAGCCGCCGCCCGTGCATCGTGCTCGTCCACGGCATCGCCGGCGACAGCTCCGAGTGGGAGCCGGTCCTCACCCGGCTGTCCGAGCACTACGACGTCATCGCGCCCGACCTCGCCGGCCACGGCGACTCGACGCGGCTGCGCGGGGACCACTCCATCGGCGCCTTCGCGACCTGGCTGCGCGACGTGATCGAAGCGCTCGAGATCGAGCGCGCGACGTTCGTCGGCCACTCACTTGGCGGCGGCGTGGTGATGCAGTTCGCCTACCAGTTCCCGGACTACGTCGAGCGCATGGTTCTCGTCAGCAGCGGCGGGCTCGGCCGCGAGGTCAGCGCGCTCATCCGCGCCGCATCTCTTCCCGGCGCCGAGTGGGTGCTGGGCGGCATCGGTGCAGCCGCCCGCGGCGTGCGACCACTCCTCGGCCGCCTCGGCCCCGGCAGTGAGTACGACGAGCTGGCGCAGCGGCTCGCCGGGCTGACCGACAGCGACCGCCGCGCGGCGTTCGTCCGCGCCGTCCGAGCCATCGCCAGCCCCGGCGGCCAGCGGGTCAACGCGAGCGACCGGCTCTACCTCGCCGAAGACATCCCGACCCTCATCATGTGGGGCGCGCGCGACCGCATCATCCCCGTCCACCACGCACACGCGACCCATGACGAAGTGCCCGGCAGCGAGCTCGTCGTCTTCGACCGCGCCGGACACTTTCCGCACGCCGACGATCCGCAGCGGTTCACCGAAGTCCTCGAGAAGTTCGTCCGGTCGACCGAGCCGGCGTCGTACGACAAGATCCGGCTCCGCCAACGCATGACCTCCCGCTGACGGTGGGCGGCCACCTCGCTGGCCCGCGACCGGTCTGCACGGGACACTCCTGCCGTGGCGGCAGTTCAGGCATCGGGGTTGCAGGCATCGGGGTTGACCCTCGCGCGGCTGCTCGACCTGCTCGGCGCCGCCACGATCGACGCGGTGGAGGCGCCGAAGGGTGTCGATGTCGCCGTTGCCGGGCCGCGGATGTGGGACCCCAGCGATCCCGCGAGCGTCGGCATCGAGGAGATCGTCTTCGCCGTCAACGTCGATCCCACCAGCCCGGCAGCCGCCGCCGCAGTCACCGACGCGGCCATGGCTGGCGCCACCGCGATCGCCTTTAAGGGCGACCGCGACCAGCTCGACGCGACGCTCGCACCGCTCGCCGTCGCCCGCGGAGTCGCACTCCTGCACGTCTCCGCCGACGCGAGCTGGGACCAGCTGCATGCACTCGTACGCAACGCAGCCGCGACCTCCGGCAAAGCCGTCGCGAGCGGTGAGGACGCACCGCTCGGTGACCTCTTCGCACTCGCCGACGCTCTCGCCGCGGCGATCGGTGCCGCGGTCACGGTGGAAGCGGCCGACTCCACATTGCTCGCCTACTCGAACCTTGACCATCCGATCGACGAGGCACGCCGCGACACGATCCTCGGACGCCGTACGCCGGGCAAGTGGGCCGCCGTCCTCGAAGAAGAAGGCATCCCCCGGCAGATCCTCGCCGCGCCACCCGACACCGCCGTGCAGGTGAGCGACCCCGCCGGGCAGGCACGCGACCGGTTGGTTATCGCGGTCCGGGCCGGCGGCGAGATCATCGGCACGATCTGGGCGGTCGAGGGCGACACTCCCTTTGACGAACGAGCGCGCACCTTGCTCGAAGAGAGCGCTCCGCTCGCGGCACTGCACCTGCTGCGCCATCGCGCGAGCGACGACCTCCAACGCACCGAACGTTCCGGCGTTCTCCGCGCGCTGCTCGACGGTCGCCACGACGCCGCCGACGGCAGCGCGATGCTCGGCCTCGACGTCGCGACATCGTCGGTCGTCGTCAACTTCCAGCTCGTCGCCGGCCGCGACGACGTCGACGTCGCCGTCTGGCGAACCCGCGCCGTCGACCTGATCGTGCTTGCGTGCGACGCGTTCCGCCGCCGAGTCACATGCGTCGGCATCGGCCCGAGCGTCTACGCACTGTTCCCCGTCTCCGACGACGGCGGCGCTGCCCTCCGCAGGTTCGTCTCGGAGCTCGCCGGCCGCATCGTCGACGGGCTCGGCGTACCGGTGGTCGCCGGCATTGGCTCGGTCGCCGCTCGCCTCAGCGACGTGCCCGCGTCGCGACGTGACGCCGACCGAGCCGCGCGCGTCCTGTTGCACAACGCCGCTGACCAGACAGGATCCGTCGACGACCTGCGCGTTGCGAGCATCATGCTCGAGCTCAGCGACGTGCTCGCGGCGCATCCGGAGCTGCGCCTACCCGCGCTCGACGCGCTCGTCTCCTACGACGCCGAACACACCAAGTCCTACGTCGCCACGCTCCGCGCGCTTGCCCGCGCCTCGTGGGACAACGTCGCGGCGGCCCGCGAGCTGAACCTGCATCCCAACAGCCTTCGCTACCGGCTCCGGCGCATCGAGGAGCTCACCGGTCTCGTCCTCGACGACCCGGCGCACCGCCTTCTGCTCAGCCTCCACCTCCTCGCCAGCGGGGTTTGAGCGGATCGGAGAAGAACCGGCGTGATCTCTTCTGCCGAGCACGAAGCGGTCGAGTCGCCGCCGGGCCGATACTTCCCGCGTGGCCGACTTCAACCATGAGCGCGTCGTCATCACGCGCGGCCGGCGTACCGGCCTGACGATCATCGTCGCCGTGCACTCGACCGCCCTCGGTCGGGCGGCCGGCGGCTGCCGAATGTGGCACTACGCCAGCTGGCACGAGGCACTTGACGATGCGCTGCGACTGTCCGAGGCCATGACCTACAAGTCCGCACTCGCCGGGTTGCCGCTCGGCGGTGGGAAGAGCGTCATCGCGTTGCCTCCGGCGTACGAACCCTCCGCCGACGAGCGGCGGGACGTCATGCTCGACCTCGGCGACGTCGTCGAGTCACTCGACGGCCTCTACGGCGTCGCGGAGGACGTCGGCACCACCGCCGCCGACATGCTGGTCGCGTCCGAACGCACCCGCTTCGCCTACTGCCTGCCGGAGAGCGCCGGCGGCAGCGGTGAGCCGTCCGCGCCGACAGCGGTCGGTGTCTTCGAAGCGATCCGCGCGACGTGTGAGCACGTTTTCGGCGACGACTCGGTCGCCGGTCGTCGCTTCACCGTCGTGGGGCTCGGTCAGGTCGGCGGTCGTCTCGCCCGGCGGCTGGCCGCCGACGGTGCGTCACTTGCCGTCGCCGACGTCGACCCGGCGAAGCGGGCGCTGGCCGACGAGCTGGGCGCCGTGTGGCTCGACCCGACTACGGCGTACGCCGAACCGACCGACGTTCTCGTCCCGGCCGCACTCGGCGGCGTGCTTACTCCGGCTGTTGTGGAGACATTGCAGTGCCGGGCCATCGTCGGGCCGGCCAACAACCAGTTGTCGTCCGACGACGTCGCGGACCTCATCGCCGCGCGGGGCATCACGTGGGCGCCCGACTTCGTGGTCAACGCCGGCGGCGTCGTCTACGGCGCGCTGGTCGATGTCGCGGGTCAAGCACCGGATGAAGCGTTGGCAAAGGTTCGCGAAGTCGGCGACACGCTCCGCCGGGTCTATGCGCTCGCGGCGGAGCATGGCAGCACGCCCGCCGCTGCGGCGCTGCAATTGGCCCGCGCGCGGATCGCCGCGGCTGCCACGCCGCAGCAGGTGGTGGGGTCGTGACCGTCGACCCGTTGCTCGCGAATCTGGAGCCGATCGACCGGTTTCCGACCGTCGACGAGATGCACTCGTGGGCGAAGCGGTTGGCCGAGGAACATCGCGACGTCGTGCAGCTCGACGTCATCGGTCACTCGCGCGACGGCGACGCGATCGAGCTGCTGACTCTCGCGCCGGAGCGGTCGCGCGGCTCGGCGCTTGTCATTGGACAGCCGCATCCGAACGAGCCGATCGGCATGGCCACTGTCATCGCCTTGTGCGAGCGACTCGTCGCGCAGCCCGACGCACTCGACCGGTTCGGTGTCACCTGGCACGTCGTCCCGTGCGCCGACCCCGACGGCACCCGGCTGAACGAGGGCTGGTTCACGGGTCCGTGGACGCGCGAGTTCTACGCGCGGCACTTCTACCGGCCCGGCAGCGAGCAGCAGGTCGAGTGGACGTTTCCGTTCGCCACCGACGGCTTCGCCGTCGACGCGCCGATGCCGGAGACCCGTGCACTGATGGCCGCGATCGACCGGGTACAGCCGGACGTTCTCGCCTCGCTGCACAACGGCGAGCTGGGCGGCGCCTACTTCTACGCAAGCCCCGGATACGACGACCTCTACGCCGACCTTGCCGACCTTTGTGCGGCGTACGACGTCCCGCTGCATCACGGGGACCCGGAGACGCCACTGTCGACGCTGCTCGCACCGGCGGTGTTCACGGTGCCGACCGCGGAGCAGATCGTCGAGATGGCGACCGCGCTGGGTGTCGATCCTGCGGCGCTGGTGAGTGGCGCGAGCAGCCACGACTACGCATCGCGGCACAAGGCCCTGTTCGGGATCGCGATCGAACTGCCCTACTGGCGTGACCCGCGGGCGGCCGACACGACACCGGATCCAAGCGGCGTGAGTCTGCGTGACGTGACGCTGCGCGGGCTCGACCTGCAGGAGCAGTCGGTCGCGCGCGTTCACGAATTGCTCGACGCCGGGCCGCTGCCGCCCTCGCCGTTCGCCGACGCGCTGCGCTCGTTCCTGGCTGCGGACGAGGGCGGCTGGTTGGAAGGCCAGCGGCAGCAGGCACTCGCTGATCCGGACTTCGAGCGCGCGGCGACAGTTGCCGAGGTGTTCAGCATCCTCGACAACGTGCACATGTTCCGGCTGCGCTTCGGCGGCATGCTGCTGCGCGCGATCCCGCCGGACTCGCCGGTGCACGCGAGCGCCGAGACCAGGTTCACGGAGTGGGCCGCGGAAGCCGCGGCGGACAACAAGGCCGAGCCGATCCCGATCCGCGATCTCGTCGCAATCCAGGGCGGGGCCATCCTCGCGTCCGCTCGTCGAGTGTTCGTGGACTGATGCGCCGCTCGCTGCTCGCTGCTGCTGCCGTCGCGTTGCTCGCCGGCTGCGGCTCCACCGTGCAGCAGGCGAGTCTCGGTGCCTCGGGACAGCCGGCGGCGAACGGTGACAGCGGGCTCGGCGTACCGACCGCAGCGGCGACTGCCGGGGCTGGGAGCGGCGTCGGCGTGGGCACCGGCCCGGCGGGATCGAACGGCGCCGTCGGCGGACCTGTCGCTGCGGGCGGCACGACAGGCGGCGGCGGGACGAGCACGCCCGGCGGAACGGGCGGCGCACCGACCGGTGCCGGCGGCCGGTCGCGCATCAACACGCCGCTGAAGCTCGGCATCGCCTACATCAACAACCAGACCGCCTCCAGTGCTCTTGGCGTCGCCGACCCGCGCAAGAACCAGGTCAAGGCAGTCATTGAGGCCTACGTCCACGGGATCAACGCGACCGGCGGGCTCGACGGCCGCAAGCTCGTGCCGGTCGAGTATGAGTGGCACAGCGGTGACGGTTCCTGGAGCACCGCCGCTGCGTCGGCGTGCGCGAAGTTCACGCAAGACAACCACGTCAGTGTCGTCCTCGACGAGGCGTTCGGCACGGTCGGCGGCTTCCGCGACTGCCTGCAGAAGGCGGGCGTCTTCGACATCACCAACCAGACCGTCGGCGACAACGCAGCGAGTGCCGCCGCGACGCTGTACGCCGGAGTCGGCGGCCTCACGCTCGACCGCACCTACAGCGCCGTGCTCACCGGCGAGATGCAAAGCGGCTACCTGCACAAGACCGACCACCTCGGCGTCATCGTCGAAGGCTGCCCCGAGAACGAGCGCGCGTGGTCACGGTCACTCGCGCCACTCGTCACCCGGCTCGGCCTGCCCGCACCCAAGGTCGTCACGTTCAACTGCATCGACAGCACCGCCGGCGGCGCCACCGACGGACAGGCCGCGATCAGCAACGCGATCCTGCGCTTCCGCCAGCCGCCCACGGTCGACCGCGTGATGTTCGTCAGCGCCGAGGAAGCAGCGGCGTTGCTGCTCTTCGCCGAGTCCGCGTCGTCGCAGGACTACCACCCCGGCTACCTGCTCTCGTCCAACGCGCAAGCACACCTCTCGACCGAGAGCGGAACGGGCTTTCCCGCCGACCAGATTCCGCAGCTGCACGGCGTCGGCAACAGCCCGTACGGCGACGTG
>JAFAQI010000433.1 GCA_019246495.1 Frankiales bacterium
ACCCGGCGTTCCTGGCCGGGCTCCAGAAGTCGCCGGAGGAGGATCCGGGCTCCGCGGTCCTGCACTGGATGTCGATGTTCGGCGACCCCGCGAAGACGTGGGACGACCTGGTGTGGCTGCGCGAGCAGTGGGACGGGCCGGTTGTGCTGAAGGGTGTGCTGCATCCGGACGACGCGCGGCGCGCTGCCGATGCCGGCATCGACGGTGTCGTTGTCAGCAACCACGGCGGCCGGCAGATCGACGGTGAGATCGCGTCGCTCGACGCGCTGCCCGATGTCGTCGCGGCAGTCGGCGACCGGATGACGGTGCTGCTCGACTCCGGCGTGCGGACGGGAAGCGACGTCGTGAAGGCGCTGGCGCTCGGCGCCAAGGCGGTGCTGATCGGCCGGCCCTATGTCTACGGGCTCGGTCTCGGCGGCGAGGACGGCGTACGTCATGTGTTGCGGTCGTTGCTCGCCGAGCTCGACCTCACGATGGCGCTCGCCGGACACACCACACCCGATGCGCTCGACCCGTCGGTGCTGCGCGTTGTCTGACGCGCCACCGTTCTTCATCCTCGGGTCCAACGGCTCGGGCAGCACGCTGCTGCGGCTCATGCTCGACAGCCACGACCGTCTCGCGGTGCCGCAGGAGACCGGCATCATGCGGCTGGTCACTGCGCATCGGTGGATCCCGCACTGGGGGTTCGGCGGCGTGTGGCACCACCGGCTCGGAATGACCGACGAGGACGTCGACCGCGAGCTGGAGGCGTTCTACGGCGGGATGTTCGACCGCTACGCCGCGGCGCAGGGCAAGCAGCGGTGGGGTGAGAAGACGCCGTTTCATGTCTGGCACGTGGAGGACATCTGCCGGGTGTTTCCGGGGGCGGCGCTGGTGGGAATCGTCCGCCATCCGCTCGGCTCGGTCGGGTCGATCGTGCGCCGCTTCGACCGCCCGCCGGCCAAGGCAGCGACGCACTGGTTGGGCGTCACGCGCGAGCTGGTGCACCAGGCGGGCATCGTTGGCGATGCGCTGTGCGTCGTCCGGTACGAGGACCTCGCCCGCGAGCCCGAGCCGGTGATGCGGGAGCTGCTCGACTGGCTGGGCGAGCCGTGGTCGGCGGGTGTGTTGCGCCACCACGAGGTGCAGGCGGACGGCGGCTCGCGTGAGGCCGAGGGTGGCACTCGCGTCGATGAGGCGGTGGACCCGGCTCGCATCGAGCGATGGAAGGACTGGGTCGACGGCGACGTGCAGCGCGAGGTGCTCGACCGCACGCGGGAGTGGGCGGCGCTGCTGGGTTACGCCGACGACCCGGCGAGCGTCGCGGCCTGCATCACCGCCGACGGCTCGGGTCGCCGCTTCGTCGTCAGCGGGTCGGAGCTCGCTGCTCGCGCGCAGTCGACCGCGGGGCTTGATCTGTCGCCGCCACGTCGCCCGCGGACCGACGACCCGACGCTTCCGCGGGACATGACGTCGCGTCGTCGCGCGGTACGGCGGGCGGAGGCGGCGCGGCAGGAGGCGACCCGTCAGGTGTTCGACCGGCTGCCGCCGAAGCTGCAACGCAAGGTGCGGGAGGCCCGCCGCGGCCGCTCCGACTAGTAGCGTTGTCGTGGCCGTTGTGCGCCAGACGTGAAGGGAGCCGCTTCCGGTGGCGCAGCTCGAGCATCGCCTTTCGGGCCTCGATGAGCTCCGCCGGTGGTGGGAGCAGGAGTCGCGCCGGCCGACCGGTGGCAGCCCCGCGGCGCGGATCGCGCAGCTCGCGCGGCGGCACAACGTGCTCTGGATGCTCGTCGTACGGGATCTGAAGAAGAAGTACGAGAACTCCTACCTCGGCTATGCGTGGGCGCTGCTCGAGCCGGCGTCGCTGATCGGCGTCTATTGGCTGGTCTGGGGCCATGTGAGCCGACTGCACATCAACAACTACATCCTGTTCATCGCGACGGCGATGATGCCGTGGCTGTGGTTCCGCAACTCGGTGATGGGGTCGTCCGGCTCCATCGCCGGCAACGCGCGGCTGGTGTCGTCGATCAACCTGCCGCGCGAGATCTATCCCGTGGCGCTCGCCATCACTGAGGGGATCGAGTATCTCGGGACGCTGCCGATCGTCTGGATTCTCGCGGCGATCTACGGCGTACCTCCGTCGCCGCGGTTCTTCCTGATCCTGCCGCTCGCCATCGCGTTGGAGTTCGTGCTCGTCGTCGGTGCGGCGTTGTTGATGTCGGCGCTGACGACGCTGTTCCGGGACGTCGAACGCGTGCTGGGCTCTTTCATGCGCGTGCTGTTCTATCTGACGCCGGTCATCTATCCGTCGGGCCGGCTGCACGGCGCGCTGCACACGATCTTCGTCGTGGATCCGCTGGTCGGCATCTTCAACCTGAACCGCGCGGTGTTCTTCCCGCACACGCAAATCACGTTCCAGATGATTGCGATCAGTGTCGTCGGGTCGGTGCTGATGTTCGTCATCGGCTGGGCCGTGTTCATCCGGCTCGAGCACTCGATGCTCAAGGAGTTGTGACGAGGTGGTGAGCGACGCCATCGCGGTGCGGGACCTCGGCATCAACTTCCAGTTGAGCAGCCGGGGACGCCGACGCCGGCAGCGGCAGTTCCGTGAGTTCTTCGCACCGGCTGGGCTGCAGACGAAGGAGCGAACGTTCTGGGCGCTGCGGCACGTCGACTTCTCCATCAAGCCGGGCGAGGCAGTCGGCATCGTCGGTGGCAACGGATCGGGTAAGAGCACGCTGTTGCGGCTGATCGCCGGTGTGCTGCTGCCGGACGAGGGCACGGTGCAGGTCAACGGCGGCGTCGGCGCGATGTTGGAGCTGTCGGCCGGTTTCGTCGGCGCTTTGACGGCGCGCGACAACGTCTATCTTTTGTCGTCGCTGCACGGCTTCGACCGGGCGACGATCGACGAGCGCTTCGACGAGATCGTCCGTTGGGCGGAGGTCGAGGACTTCGTCGACACGCAGGTCCGGCACTTCTCCAGCGGTATGCGCGCCCGCCTCGCGTTCTCGGTCGTGACGCGGCTCAACGAGCCAATCCTGCTTGTCGATGAGGTCCTCGCGGTCGGTGACCGCGCGTTCCGTCGAAAGTGCGCCGGTGTGATCGAGGGGATGCTTGCCGACGGCCGGACGCTGTTGCTGGTGTCGCACAACGAGAACGACCTGCGCCGGTTGTGCACGCGCGGCATCTACATCAGCAAGGGCCGGGTCGCGGCCGACGGGCCGATCGGCGACATCATCGAGATGTATTCGGCAGACTCCGACCTGAAGCAGTGAGTGCTGGCGATGACGTCTGTTGGCGCCGTGGTGCTCAGCATGGGGAACCGGCCGGCTGAGCTCGACCGCGCGTTGCGTTCGTTGCTCGCGCAGGAGGGCGTCGACCTGGAGGTGCTGGTCGTCGGCAACGGCTGGACGCCTGTCGGTCTGCCGGACGGCGTGCGGTCGATCGCCTTGCCGTCGAACGTCGGCGTACCGGAGGGGCGCAACATCGGCGCTGCCGAGGTGACCGGCGACGTGCTGCTGTTCTTCGACGACGATCTGGAACTGCGTGACCGCGATGTCGTTGCGCGTGCGGTCGAGGAGTTCGACCGCGACGCGCGGCTTGCTGTGCTGCAGCCTCGCGCCGTCGCGCCGGACGGCTCGTCGAGCGGA
>JAFAQI010000473.1 GCA_019246495.1 Frankiales bacterium
GCGCGATCTATTGCGCCCGAACGCAGGTGTCCGTAGAGTCGCCGACTCGTCGGCCTGTTCCCATGCCGAGTTGTCAGCGCAGCGCTAGACGGACAGACAGATGGAGCGACGAATCGTCATGTCGACATCGAACCGCAAACCGGCGACTCGCGAGCTCGGCCCGACCGGCCGGCCGTTTCCCCGGATCGCCGAACCGCGTCCACTCGACCGGCACGGCCCCGCCCGGGTGCTCGCGCTGTGCAACCAGAAGGGCGGCGTCGGCAAGACGACGACCACGATCAACCTCGGGGCCTCGCTGGCCGAGTACGGCCGGCGGGTGCTGCTCGTCGACTTCGACCCGCAGGGCGCCCTCTCGGTCGGTCTTGGCGTCAACCCGATGGAGCTCGACCAGACGATCTACAACGCACTGATGGAGCGCCGGGTCAGCGCCGACGACATCCTGCTGAAGACGAACGTCCAAGGCATGGACCTGCTGCCCAGCAACATCGACCTGTCGGCGGCCGAGGTGCAGCTGGTCGGGGAGGTCGCGCGCGAGCAGACCCTGAAGCGGGTGTTGGAGCCGGTGCTGCCCGACTACGACGTGGTCCTCATCGACTGCCAGCCGTCGCTCGGTCTGCTGACCATCAACGCGCTGACTGCCGCCCACGGCGTCATCATTCCGCTCGAGTGCGAGTTCTTCTCCCTGCGAGGCGTCGCACTGTTGATCCAAACAATAGACAAGGTGAAGGAGAGGCTTAACCCTCAACTGAACCTTGAAGGAATTCTCGCCACGATGTACGACGGCCGCACCCTTCACGGCCGCGAGGTTCTCGCTCGTGTTGTCGAGGCTTTCGGCGACAAGGTGTTCCACACCGTGGTCAACCGCACCGTGCGGTTCCCGGAGACGACCGTCGCGGGGGAGCCGATCACGACCTTCGCCCCGTCCTCGGCGGGGGCCAACGCCTACCGTGACCTGGCCCGAGAGGTGGTGGCCCGGTGTCTCGCCGGGTGACGCTGCCGGGCGCGGACGAGCTGTTCCGGGCGACCGGTGCGCACGAACGCGAACCCGCTGCCACCGAGGAGAGCCCCGCGCCTGTCCGCGCGCTGCGGACGACGTCCCCCGCCACGGGCGGCAGCCGCCGGCCGTCGGGTCGCGAGCGGCACGAGGAGAAGATCACCGTCTACGTCTCGCCGCAGGAGCTCGTCGATCTCGAACGTGCGCGGTTGACGCTGCGCGCCGACCACGGCCTCGGCGTAGACCGCGGCCGTATCGTCCGGGAGGCGCTGGCAGTGGTCATCGCCGATCTGGAGGCGAAGGGCGGCGACAGCATCCTCGTCCGCCGGCTGCGCGACCACTGAGGTGATCTTCGCCCTCAACCATCCCGTCGAGCTGGCGGGGCTTCTCATCGGGTTCGTCGTCGGGATGCTCGCCCGCGGCGGTGTGCAGCAGGCGGTGGTCAGCCGCTCTCGGCGCCGCAGCTCCGTCCGCTCACTCTCGACGGGAGGCCGCGGACCTCGGGTGAGCGGCCAGTGGTCGACGTACCTCGATCCCTACGGGACGGTCGGGGCGATCATCGCCGGAGTTGGGTGGTCGCCTCGCCGGGAGCCCCGTCGCGGCACCTTCGATGACGTTGCCCTACTCGTCGCTGCACTCGTTGTGCACGCCGTGCTCGCGGCGGCCGGCCTCGCGGCGCTGAGCGCCGCTGGCGTCCCGTTATCAGATTTGCACGGCCTGGCCGTCTCATCCGTCCTGCACGGCGACCTCGCACCATCGAAGGCGGGGCAGGCGCTGGCGCTCGGATTCGCCATGGTCAACATTGCTTGCGGCCTCCTTGCCCTGTTTCCACTTCCGCCGCTGGAGCTCGGCGTCGTGCTGTGGTCCCGGTTGCCGCGGACACCGGGCGCGCGCCGGTTCGCCTACCACCTGCTTGAAGAGCAGTGGGGCGTCGCGGTGGTGCTCGTCCTGCTTCTCCTGCCGCTCGGCGGCCAGCAGCCGCTGCTGCTCGTCCTGATCAATGACGCCGCGGGGCCGATCCTTCGGGCGCTGTGACGGCGCGCCAGTCTCCAGCCGCTCCGCCGCTGGGTTAGCGTCGTCGCCGTGGCCGCGACTGACCGCTCACCGCTGGCGGAGCCGGCCGAGACCGGGTCGGGCTTTCACGTTCATCTCGAGGTCTTCGACGGACCGTTCGACCTGCTGCTCTCGCTGATCGCCAAGCGCCAGCTCGACGTGACCCTGGTGTCGCTGGCGCAGGTGACCGACGAGTTCATCGCGCACATCCGCGCCATGGGGGAGGCGTGGGACCTCGACCAGGCGAGCGGCTTCCTGGTCATCGCCGCCACGCTGCTCGATCTCAAGGTGGCCCGGCTGCTGCCGGCGACCGAGGCCGAGGACGACGAGGACCTTGCCCTGCTCGAGGCCCGCGACCTGCTCTTCGCCCGGCTGCTGCAGTACCGCGCCTACAAGGAGATCGCCGCGATCCTCGCTGAGCGCTACGCCCGCGAGGGGCGCCGCCATCCGCGGGCGGTCCCCTTGGACCCGGCGTTCGCCACCCTGCTGCCCGAGGTGCTCCTGGGTGTGACTCCCGAGCAGTTCGCGGCTGCTGCCGCACGGGCGATGGCGCCACGCCCCGTGCCCGAGGTGGTGACAGACCACCTGCACGCCCCGCGGGTCAGCGTCCGCGAGCAGGCGGTCGTCATCGCCGGACGGCTGCAACATGCCGGGGCGGCGACCTTCCGCGGGCTCACGGCAGACGCCGGCTCGACGCTCGTTGTCGTCGCCCGCTTCCTTGCCCTGCTCGAGCTCTACCGCGAAGGCGCGGTCGCTTTCGAGCAGGTCTCGGCGCTGGGCGAGCTGCACGTCCGCTGGGTGGGCTCGCCCGACGTGAGCGCCGAGCTCGAACGGTGGGCGCATGAGTCGGGGGAGAGCGATGAGTACGACGCCACGGCGGAGGAGGCCGAATGACGGAGTTCCCCGCGGATGACCTCGAAGTCGTCCTCGACGACGGGCCGGAGACGGTGCTGCCGCCGGTGCGCGCCGCCCTGGAGGCCGTGCTCCTCGTCGTCGACGAACCGGTGGCCGACGTGACGCTCGCGCAGGTGCTGGAGCGGCCGACCGAGGAGATCACCCGGACGCTGGAAGAGCTCGCCGCGGACTACGACGAGGCCGAGCGCGGCTTCGAGCTGCGGCGGGTGAGCGGTGGCTGGCGGCTCTACACCCGCGAGAGCTGCGCTCCGTACGTCGAGAGATTCGTCCGGGACGGTCAGCAAGCCCGGCTCACCCAGGCGGCGCTCGAGACGCTCGCCGTGGTCGCCTACCGGCAGCCGGTGTCCCGGTCCCGGATCGCCGCGATCCGCGGCGTCAACGTGGACGCCGTTGTCCGGACGCTCGCGAGCCGTGGGCTCATCACGGAAACGGGGACCGAGCCGGAGACGGGCGCCATCCTCTACGCGACGACGCCGTACTTCCTCGAGCGGCTTGGCCTCGGCTCTCTCGACGATCTGCCGCCACTCAGCGAACACCTGATGGATCCCCATGCGCTCGACGAGGACGATGTCTCGACCTCCCGTTGAGCCTCCGACCGAGCGGGCGCCGGAAGACCAGGAACGCGGCCTTCGCCTGCAGCGGGTGCTCGCGCAAGCCGGTCTCGGTAGCCGGCGCAGCTGCGAAGAGCTCATCGCCGCCGGCCGGGTGACGGTCAACGGCGCGCGGGCGACGCTCGGCCGGCGGGTCGTCCCGGGCGCCGATCTCGTCCGCGTCGACGGCGAGCTCGTCCCGACCGCCACCGATCTCGTCCATCTCGCGCTGCACAAGCCGGTGGACGTCGTGACCGCCATGACGGCCGACGGGCGGCGCTGTGTCGGGGACCTCGTGGCCGACCTCGCGCCCGGCCTGCATCACGTCGGCCGGCTGGACGCGGACAGCGAGGGTCTGCTGCTCCTGACGAACGACGGGCCCTTGAGCCATCGACTCACCCACCCGTCCTGGGAGGTGCCGAAGCGCTACCTGGTGGAGCTGGACGGCGTCCTTCCGCGCTCGCTGGGGCGGACGATGCGCGCCGGAGTCGAGCTCGAGGACGGACCCGCGCGGGTCGACTCGTGGGCACTCGTCGATGCCGCCGCGGGTCGCTCGCTGGTCGAGGTGGTCATCCACGAGGGCCGGAACCGGATCGTGCGGCGCATGTTCGAGGCGACCGGGCACCCCGTGCGCCGGCTCGTCCGTACGGCGATCGGCCCGATCCGGCTGGGGGAGCTCAAGCCGGGCCGGCACCGCCGGTTGAGCTCGGCGGAGGTGCGCGCGCTTTATGCCGCTGTCGACTTGTAGCCGTCCCGCACGCTCGCCGGGTGCGACAGGGGTCCGGTGCGACAAGACGCGTTGTCTAGCAGTCGATGTGTCGACATCTCGACAACGCGATTGCTCGCTGCGTCGCTCTGCCGCCATCGCCACATCTCGAGTCGGGGAGTTTTCGAGGTGAGCGTCCGGGCCATCCGTGGCGCCACCCAGGTGGACGCCGACGATCGCGAAGAGATCATCGGCCGGACCGCCGAGCTCGTCCGGGCGGTGCTGGAACGCAACGGGGTGGACCCGGCCGACCTCATCAGCGTGGTGTTCACCGCCACCCCCGACCTCACCGCAGAGTTCCCGGCCTATGCGGCGCGCGCCATGGGCATCACGGACGTGCCGCTACTCTGCGCCACGGAGATCGCTGTCCCGGGCGCGCTGCCCAGAGTCATCCGGCTGCTGGCGCACGTCGAGTCGCAGCGGTCCCGAGCGGACCTGCGGCACGTCTACCTGCACGGCGCACAGGCGCTGCGCACCGACTTGCCGCGGTAGCCGTGCCGAACGCGAGATGGGAAGGACGGCTCCTCGTCGTCGGTACGGGGCTGATCGGCACGTCGGTCGCCCTCGCCGCTCGCGAAGCCGGGGCGCAGGTCCTGCTGAGCGACGCTGACCCGGCGCAGGCTGAGCTGGCGGCGTCGATGGGGGCCGGCCAGCCGGTTGCCATGGGGGAGCTCACGCCGGACGAGCCGCTGGACATGGTGCTCATCGCTGCCCCGCCCCGAGCGATCCCGCCGATCGCGGCGGCTGCGCTCCGTTCCAAACTCGGTCGGACCGTCACGCATGTGGGCAGTGTCCAGACTCACCCTCTAGTCGAGGTCGAGCTTTTTCAAGCGCCAGTACGCCGGTTCGCGGGCGGTCATCCGATCGCGGGCCGGGAGCAGGGTGGACCGACCCGTGCCGCTGCCGACTTGTTCGTCGAGCGCCCGTGGGTCGTCTGTCCGACTCCGTCCACCGACGAAGACGCCGTCGCGGCGGTGGCCGCCCTGGCCCGCGCGTGCGGCGCACGACCGGTCGCGATGTCGCCGGAGGCCCACGACCTGCTGTTCGCGCGGCTGTCCCACGTGCCGCAGCTCGCGGCCTCGGCGCTCGCCGCGAGTCTGGCGGATCTCGCTGCTGCCGATGTCGCGCTCGCCGGTGGCGGTCTCCGTGACACCACGCGGATTGCCGACTCCGACCCGGCGCTGTGGGCGGAGATCGTGACGGCGAACCACACGGCCGTTGCGGCTGGGCTGCGCCGGCTCGCCGAACCCCTGTCGACGCTCGCGGACGCCCTGGAGGGCGACGTACCGGATGCGGCCCTCGACCTGGTGCGTGACCTCGTCGAGCGTGGGCGGGCGGGGCGGCGGTTGCTGCCCGGCCGGCACGGGGGGTCGCCCGAGCCGGTCGCAGTCGTCCAGGTGGCGGTGCCCGATGAGCCGGGGCGGCTCGCGGCGCTCCTCCAAGCCGTGGCCGCGCTCGGCGTGAACCTGGAGGATCTGCGCGTTGAGCATGCGCCCGGACAGCCGGTTGGCTTCGCCGAGCTTTCGGTGCAGCCTGCCAAGGCGGCCGACCTTGCGCGGGCCCTGACCGCCGAGGGCTGGCTGGTCGTCAGCCCGGGCACGCCCGGCTGACCCGCCACTACGCTGGCCGGGAGATGGCGCACGTCAACCGCCCGTGAGCCGTGGGCGCGGGTGCCCAACGGTCGAGGAGGAGCGGTGCAGCAGGGACGGCCGGCCGCCGCTGGCCACCGTTTGCCGGTGATCGCCGTCGATGGCCCCTCTGGCGCAGGGAAGTCGAGCGTCTCCCGCGCGGTGGCGAGCGCCCTTGGCTACCGCTACCTGGACACCGGCGCGATGTACCGCGCGCTGACCTGGGCCGTGCTCCGCGCCGGCATTTCACTCGCCGATCCGGACGCGATCGCCGCGTTGGCCGAGCGGACGGCACTGCGGCTCGAGACCGACCCCGCCCAGCCGCGGGTCGCTGTCGACGGTGTCGACGTGACCGCAGAGATTCGCGGCGACGCGGTCACCGAGGCCGTGAGTGCCGTCAGCGCCGTGCCAGCGGTCCGGACGCTGATGGTGGCCCGTCAGCGCGAGCTGATCGACAATGGCGGCATCGTCGTCGAAGGCCGGGACATCGGGAAAACCGTGGCGCCGGATGCCCAGGTCAAGATTTTCCTGACCGCGGCCGCGGCCGCGCGGGCCGAGCGGCGCAGCCGCGAGCAAGCGGCCGACAGCGCGGCTGACGTTTCGGCCACCGAGGACGCGCTGCGCCGACGGGACAGCGCCGACTCTCAACGCGCGGCCTCGCCGCTCGCTCAGGCTCCGGACGCCGTCGTGATCGACTCGACGGAACTCGGACTGGACGACGTCGTACGCCAGGTCCTGGCGCGTGTGGCCCCCGTGGTGGCCACGTGAGGCGAAGCGAGGATCCCCGCCGCGAGGGCCTGGCGCTCGCGCTCGTCCGGCGGTTCGCCGCAACTCTGGCGCGGATCGTCTTCCGGGTGCGCATCAGCGGGGTGGAGCACCTCCCGCGCACCGGGCCTGTCCTGATCGCGGGCAACCACACGGGCTTCCTCGACGGGCCTCTCGTGATGATCCTGCTGCCCCGGCCGTCGGTCTTCCTCGTGAAGAGCGAGTTGTACGACGGTCCCTTCCGGCGCGTCCTGTCGTTCGCGAGGCAGATCCCGGTACGCCGCGGGGCGCCGGACCGCGAGGCACTCGGCCGGGCACTGGCCGTGCTCGCGGGAGGAGGCGTGCTCGGCGTCTTTCCCGAGGGCACCCGAGGCGAAGGTCGGCTGGAGTCGATCCAGCACGGCATCGGCTACATCGGCCTCCGCGCGGGTTGCCCCGTCGTACCGGTCGTGTGCACCGGCACCGCCGAGGCGCTGCCCAAGGGCAAGGCGCTGCCGCGCTGGCGGGCGCCGATCAGCATCGTTTTCGGGCCGGCCTTCACGATCCAGGTCGAGGGGGATCCCCGGTCACGCCGGACGGTCGCCGCGGCCGCCGAGGAGATCCGGG
>JAFAQI010000537.1 GCA_019246495.1 Frankiales bacterium
ACCGCGCGCGGGGGGTGACCGTGCTCGCGGCTCCCGCCTTCCATGCGTGGGGCCTCGCCAACCTGACGCTCGGGATGTTGCTGCAGACGACGCTCGTCACGATGCGGCGCTTCGACCCGGCCCGTGCGCTGGAGCTGATCGAGGAGCACCAGGCGGACACGCTGGCGGCAGTTCCCGTGATGCTGCAACGAATTCTCGACCTGCCGGACGACAAGCGGCACGCAGCGGACACGTCGAGCCTGCGGATCGCCGCGCTGTCCGGCTCGGCTCTGCCGCCGACACTCGCGACGCGGTTCATGGACGAGTTCGGCGACGTCATCTACAGCCTCTATGGCTCGACCGAGGTGTCCTACGTCAGCGTCGCAGGGCCGCGCGACTTGCGCGAGGCACCTGGGTGCGCCGGGCGGCTCGTCCGCGGCGTCACCGTGCGGCTGGTCGACGACAACGAGAACGATGTCGCGCCGGGCGAGACCGGACGCATCTTCGCCGGAAGCAACAGCACGTTCGAGGGCTACACCAGCGGCGAGGACAAGACCCGGCTCGGTGGCCTGACCTCGACCGGCGACGTCGGCCGGTTCGACGACGACGGACGGCTCTACGTCGAGGGCCGCGACGACGACATGATCGTCTCCGGTGGCGAGAACGTCTTCCCGGCCGAGGTCGAGGACTGCCTGCACCAGCACTCCGCCGTAGCGGACGCCGCCGTTGTCGGTGTCGACGACGAGCGGTTCGGTCAGGCGCTGGTCGCCTATGTGGTGCTGCGCGACGGCGCCTCCGCGACACCCGACGAGCTTCGCGCTCACGTGAAGAAGGCATTGGCCAACTACAAGGTGCCGCGTGAGGTCGTGATCCGCGACGAGTTGCCGCGCAACGAGACCGGCAAGGTCGTGAAGCGGGAGCTCAAAGAGGAGAAGAAGGCGGACGCGAAGAGCTAGCGCAGCCGCACGCCGGCTGCTCTCAGCTGGTCCAGTGCCGTCGCGACCGTCGCCGGCGCGACCCCGGCCGTCAGGTCGACGAGCACGCTCGTCGTGAAGCCTTCGGCGACTGCGTCGAGTGCTGTCGCCCGGACGCAGTGGTCGGTGGCGATGCCGGCGATGTCGACGGTGTCGACGCCGCGGTCGCGCAACCACGCCGCAAGCGTCGTCCCGTCGCGGTCTGCGCCTTCGAAGCCGCTGTAGGCAGCGGTGTGCGCGCCCTTGTCGAAAACAGCCTCGATCCGTTGCGTGTCGAGCGCAGCGTGGAACTGCACTCCGGTGGTGTCGAGCCGGCAGTGCGGCGGCCAGCTGTCGACGTAGTCGGGGTCGTCGCTGAAGTGCTCGCCTGGGTCGACGTGCGCGTCGCGGGTTGCGACGACGTAGTCGTAGTCGCTGCCCGCAATGAATGCGCTGATCGCGGCCGCGACCGCCGCGCCTCCCTCGACCGCGAGCGAGCCGCCTTCGCAGAAGTCGTTCTGCACATCGACCACCACCAGGGCCCGGCTCACGACGGGACCTCCGCATAGACCGTGTCGATGACGGGATCGCCGGGGGAGAGCTTCTTGGCCTCGGGGGGAAGCTCGGCGAGCACACGCGCGCAGTGCTCGCGTGCCTCCGCGAGGCTGGGGGAGCGGACGACCGAACCCTCACGGACGACCGGTTCGAGCAGCGGCCGGTCATCGGCGCTCGGGGGTGGTGTGCCGCCGAGCCAGACCTGCTCGCTCACGGCGACGCCGTCCCGCCGCCGTCGTACGGCGTCCTTGCGACCGCCGCGCGACGTCTTGCCCGACGACTTCTTCTGCACCGCCTGCCAACGGCCGCCAGCTTCCCGGGCGACCAACTTGTAGACGAAACCGCTCGTCGGCACGCCGCTTCCGGTCGCGACCGACGTCCCGACGCCATAGCCGTCGACCGGTGCCGCCGCGAGCCCGGCGATCGAATGCTCGTCGAGGTCGCTCGTCACGACGATGCGGGTGCTCGTCGCGCCGAGCGAGTCCAGCAGCTCGCGGGCCCGCCGCGCCTCGGAGAGCAGGTCTCCCGAGTCGAGTCGGATCGCACCGAGCTTCGGGCCCGCGGCCGCAACGGCGGCGCGGATGCCGTCGGCAAC
>JAFAQI010000090.1 GCA_019246495.1 Frankiales bacterium
GACGACCGACAAGAACTTCGGGTTCGCGCAGATCAAAGAGCTGGCTACGAGCCTGCACAGCATGTCGCCGGCCAACATCCAGCTGCTGACCGTGCCGCTGAAGCCCGGCAACTTCCTGACCTCCGCCGGTGACGTCGTCGAGTGGGACCCGGTGAAGTCGCGGCGGCTGTTCCGCGACCTGACCAACGATGTGCCGATCACCAAGCCCCGCAAGGCACCCAAGGTCACCATCCCGCCGGGCAGCATCAGCCTGCAGGTGCTCAACTCGACGAACCGCAACGGCTTCGCCGCCACTGCGGCCAGCGACCTCACCCAGCTCGGCTTCCACGTGACAGGCACCGGCAACTCACCCAAGGGAGCCAACCCCAACGCTACGGTGATCCGCTACGGACCCGGCCGGGCCGACTCGGCGCGCACGGTCGCGGCCGCGATCCCCGGCTCGACGCTTCGGCTCGACCAGTCGTTCGGCAACGGCCTGCAGGTGCAGCTCGGGACCACCTACCACGGTGCGCGGCAGGTCCACGTGGCCTCCGGGGGGCAGAGCGGCACCCTCGGCAGCCCGCGCACTGCCGCCCAGGACATATGCACCTAAGCCGGACTCAAGTTCACTGCAGTTCCGCGTTTCGCCGTACCAATCGGACGGACCCGGCATACCGTCAACGCATGCCCAGGTCACGTACGGCGGTCATCGCTGCCCTCCTCGCGCTGTCCGGTACGACGTTGGCCGCATGCAGCGGCGGCGGCGCAAAGCCGGCCGCCAACACCGTGTCGCCCACCGTGAGCCCGAGTGCCAGCGCCAGCGTGCGCCCGGCCGCGGCGACCTGCCCGCTCACCGGCCTCGCGCCCGCCAAGGGCCAGTCGCTGCACCGGGTCGCGCTTGCCATGAAGATCGACAACATCGATCTGGCGCGCCCGCAGTCGGGCATCAACAACGCCGATGTCGTCATCGAGGAGACGGTCGAGGGCGGGCTCACCCGCCTCATGGCGATCTTCCAGTGCGACCGGGCGGGCGTCGTCGGGCCGGTGCGATCCGCCCGGACGAGCGATGGTGACCTCCTTCAACTGCTGGGCGGCGCGATCTTCGGCTACTCGGGCTCCAACGGCCGGGTGGGCGCGCAGATGGCCGCGGTGAGCCACGCCGTACTGCTCTCCTACGACGCCAATGGCGGGCTCTACTACCGGTCGAGCTCACGCGCCGCGCCGCACAACGTCTACACGTCGACGAGCCGGCTGGTGCAGGCTGGTCTCGCCCGCAACCACAAGCTGACGGCGCCGCGCCCGATCTTCACCTACTCCGCCAACGCGGGGCGCGGCAAGGCCGTGCACCATCTCGCGCTGCAATGGTCGGGCTACACGACCGCCGCGTGGGACTGGGCGAAGGGCGCCTGGCAGCGCACGCAGAACGGCACTCCGGACCTGCTCGCGGACCACCATCGGGTGACCGCCGCCAACGTCGTTGTGATGTCGATCGCGACGAAGTACATCGGCCTGCACGACGTGCTGGGCAACGCCTCGCCGGACGACGTCGTCACCGGCTCGGGCAGGGTCTGGGTGCTCCGTGACGGACATGTGATCAAGGGCACATGGAGCCGGCCGAGCGCGGCGAAGCCGATGATTCTCAGGGGCAAATCGGGGCATGTCATCGCACTTCATCCCGGGCGGACGTGGATCGAGCTCCTGCCCCGACCCCGGGTCCCGCACCTGTCCTGAAACGCCGCGTCACCGCTGGTCAGGTGCCTCGTTGTTGTGAGTGTCCGCCACCGCAACAAGGAGCCAGAGATGTTGCACCTGCCGCGCACCGTCACCACGCCGCTGTCGCTGGTCGTCTCGACCGCCACCGGCGAGGCCGAGCTCGACGCGGAGCTGCGCTACGACCCGGCCGACCCGTTCGCCGTCTCCCTGGCCATCGGCGTCGAGTGCGGCGAGCCCGTCGTCTGGACGTTCGCTCGTGACCTGCTCGCAGCGGGTGTCAGCGCCCCCGCCGGCGAAGGTGACATCACCGTCGAGCCCGACCCCGTCTCCGCGATGAACGAGGACGAGCGCATGCTGCGCATCACCCTCGCGACGGACTGCCTCGCGACGATGATGACGTCGAGCGCGCGGGTCGTGGAGTTCCTCGTCGAGACCTACGCCCTCGTGCCGACCGGCAGCGAGCTCGACCGCGTCGACCTCGACGCGGAGATCGCCGCACTGCTCGGCTGATTTCTCCGAATGTGTCCGACGCTGAGCGGGCTATAGCCCCTTCAGCGTCGGACACATCCGTGTCTACGGGTTAGAGCCGCTCGGCTTGATGCCGCTCGGCGAGCTGCCGGACGTTGCGGGGCAGCTTGCCGGCCGCGAGGTCGCCGACGGTGACGTTCTCCAGCACCTCGCGCAGACTCCCCCGCACGGCCATCCAGACGTCGCGCAGCGATGCGGCCGAGCCGGGATAGCTGAGCTGGGAGAGGCTGAGGTCTCGGACGTTGGCCAGCGGCCCGTCGACGACGCGGATCACGTCGGCCAGCGCGATCTGCGACGGCGGCCGCGAGAGCAGGTAGCCCCCGTCGCGACCACGAACGCTGCGCACGAGCTGACCGTTGCGCAGCTCGCGAAGGATCCCCAGCAGGAAGTTCAGCGGGATGTCTTGCGCGACCGCGATGTCCTCCGCCTTGACTGCCCCGGTGTCGTACGCCGCGGCGAGCTCTGCCATCGCCCGGACGGCGTAGTCAGACTTCGCTGAGATTCGCACGGCTTGCAGTCTCTCGCGAAGTTCGGCCAGCGACCCACTCCGGCACGCCTATCCGCTGCAGCAGCTTCGGCAGGGACACCAGGACAACGGCGGCGATCAGTGCGGCGACGCCGGTGGCGACCGAGGGCGCATTGAGCAGCTTCAGCGCGGAGGCGAGCAGCACCGCCGCGAGGATGGGCCGCAGCCAGGGTGCCGTCGTACGCGAGGAGATCTGGGCGCCGAGGAAGACTCCGGGCAGGCTGCCGATGAGCAGCGACACGGTGAGCCCGAGCTGGACGTCGCCGAAGAAGACGTGGCCGAGCGCCGCCGCGCCGACGAGCGGGACGGCCTGCACCAGGTCGGTCCCCACGAGCTCGCGTGCCGAGAGCGTCGGGTAGAGCAGCATGAGCGCCACGATCATCAGCGAACCGGAGCCCACCGAGGTCATGCCGACGATCGTCCCACCGACCAGCCCGACGGCCAACGTGGCGGCGCGCCGCACCGGCACGCGGCGCGCGTCGTCGCCCTCGACGCCGACACCGCGGTGCATGCTGAGGTACGAGCGCACGACCATGGCCGCCGCCGCGACGAGCAGGACGACGCCCAGCACGATCTTGATCGTGTCGCCCACGTCGCCGCTGAGAT
>JAFAQI010000249.1 GCA_019246495.1 Frankiales bacterium
AGCCGCGGTGTGACCGGGTGCTGCTCGTCTGCCCGGGAGCCAACCGCAGCTGGCATCGGTTCTGCCTGCGGCAGGCCGACCGTGTCGTGCTGGTCGCGGCCGCCGACACCGCTCCCGACGCAGCGCTGCGTGCGCAGCTGCGCGACGGTTACGTCGTGCTCGTCGGCGAACCGCCGTCGCCGGAATTGCTCCGCGAGTGGTACGCCGCGGTCGACCCGCGGTTCGTCTTCCGCGCCACCGACGAGACGTTGCCGGACGTGATGGCGTCGGTCGCCGCGCGACTGGCCGGTCGCTCGATCGGTGTGGCCATCGCGGGGGGCGGCGCCCGGTCGATCGCCGGCATCGGCGTACTGGAGGAGCTCATCGCACGCGGCTTCACCATCGACCGCCTCGCAGGATGCAGCGTCGGTGCGGTCGTCGCGGCTTTCTATGCCACCGGGCGGGACGCGACCGCGGTCGACGCGGTCGTCTTCGAGGAGTTCGTGCGGCGCAACCCGTTCAACGACTACCGCATCCCGAAGGTCTCGCTGGTCCGCGGACGCAAGACCGAGGCGGCGATCGCGCGCTACTTCACCGACGTGCGGTTCGAGGACCTGCCACGCGAACTTGTCCTCGTCAGCACCGACCTGCTGCGTCGCGAACTCGTCGTGCACCGCAGGGGCTCGGTCGGGGAGGCGCTCCGGGCGTCGCTGTCGCTGCCGGGGCTCTATCCGCCGGCGCGCATCGCCGACACGCTGCATGTCGACGGTGGCATCCTCGACAACCTGCCGACCGACCCGCTCGTCGACCGCGGTGAGGGTCCGGTGATCGGCGTCAACATCGCCGCCGCCTCGTCGGTGAGTGCCAAGGCAGGGCCGCCGCGGATGCCCGGGCTCGGCGAGACGTTGATGCGCACGATCCTCATGGCCGGTGCGTCGGCGCTCGACCGGTCGCGAGAGCGGGCGACCGTGGTGGTGACTCCGGACACCCGGGGGATCGGGCTACTGGAGTTCCACCAGATCGACCGTGCGCGCGAGGCCGGGCGCGCTGCCGGAGCGGCCGCGGCCGACGCGCTCGACTCGCTGCTCGCCGCAGACGCGCCACCGCCCGCGGTGGTGACGCTGCCCGCGCCGCGCCGCGCGTCCGGCACCGCGCGCTCGGCATCGCGCCTAGACTTGGCGGATGACGGCTGAGCCTTTCGACACCGTCCTCGTCGTCGACTTCGGCGCGCAGTATGCGCAGCTGATCGCCCGCCGCGTCCGCGAGTGCCGGGTCTTCAGCGAGATCGTGCCGTCGACGATGCCCGTTGCCGAGATGCTCGCGAAGCGGCCGAAGGCGATCATCCTCTCGGGCGGACCTTCCTCGGTCTACGCCGACGGTGCGCCGCAGGTCGACGTGGCGCTGTTCGACGCGGGTGTGCCGACGTTCGGCATCTGTTACGGCTTCCAGGCGATGGCTCTCGCGCTCGGCGGCGAGGTTCGGCGTACGGGTCTGTCGGAGTTCGGCCACACGCCGTTGCGCGTCACCCAGCCCCGGTCGGTGCTCTTCACCGGACTTCCCGACGCGCAGTCGGTGTGGATGTCGCACGGCGACTCGGTGTGGTCCGCACCCACGGGGTTCGTCGTCACGGCGGAGAGCGACGGCGCGCACGTCGCGGCGTTCGAGGACGTCTCGCGCGGACTCGCCGGTGTGCAGTTCCACCCCGAGGTCGTGCACACCCCGCACGGGCAGAAGGTGCTCGAGCACTTCCTCTACGACGTCGCCGGCTGCCGGCCGACGTGGACGATGGTCAACATCGTCGAGGAGCAGGTCGAACGGGTGCGTGCGCAGATCGGCGGCAAGCGCGCGATCTGCGGACTGTCGGGCGGTGTCGACTCCGCTGTTGCTGCCGCAGTCGTGCAGCGCGCGATCGGTGACCGGCTCACGTGTGTGTTCGTCGACCACGGCCTGCTGCGCAAGGGCGAGGCCGAGCAGGTGGAGCGCGACTTCGTCGCGTCGACCGGTGTGCAGCTCAAGGTCGTCGACGCGTCGCAGCGATTCCTCGACGCGCTCGCCGGGCTGACCGATCCGGAGGACAAGCGCAAGGCGATCGGCCGTGAGTTCATCCGTGTCTTCGAGCAGGCGGCGCGCGAGGTCGTCGCCGAATCGGAGGCGCACGGCGAATCGGTCGAGTTCCTCGTGCAGGGGACGCTCTATCCCGACGTCGTCGAGTCGGGCGGCGGTGAAGGTGCGGCCAACATCAAGTCGCATCACAACGTCGGCGGGCTGCCGGACGACTTGCAGTTCTCGCTCGTCGAGCCGTTGCGCACGCTGTTCAAGGACGAGGTACGCCGGGTCGGCGAGGAGCTCGGCCTGCCGCCCGAGATTGTGTGGCGGCAGCCCTTCCCTGGCCCCGGCCTCGGCATCCGGATCATCGGCGAGGTGACGGCGGAGCGGCTGGCTGTGCTGCGCGAAGCCGACGCGATCGCTCGCGAGGAGCTGTCGGCTGCCGGCCTCGACCGCGAGATCTGGCAGTGCCCGGTCGTCTTGCTCGCGGACGTCCGGTCTGTCGGCGTACAGGGGGATGGGCGCACCTACGGCCACCCCGTCGTGCTGCGGCCGGTGTCGAGCGAGGACGCGATGACCGCCGACTGGACGCGCCTGCCCTACGACGTCCTCGCCCGCATCTCGACGCGCATCACCAACGAGGTGCGCGCGATCAACCGCGTGACGCTCGACGTGACGAGCAAGCCCCCGGGCACGATCGAGTGGGAGTAATACTCCCGTCCTGACCTGGGCTCTCGAGGGCGCCCATGGCACGTGTATGTGCCGATCACGTGCGAGAAGCCGACACCTCCGTGTCTCAGTTGCTCGTAGTGGCCGCAACGTCGACGCAAACGGCGCCCCTGTTGCCGTCCTGGTCCGCGATCACGGTCAGCGTCGGCGCTTGGCTGTCATCGACGATGGTCCCTCCAGCGGCCAAGGCAGCGGCAATACGCCGCTCGGCCTCCTCCGGTGCGACGTAGACCTCGAGGTGGAACCGTTGACCCGCAGCGTCCTGCTCGTCGGCATCCCCGAACCACAGGTTCGGGACCCGCCCCGTGGCATCCCGAATCTCGTCGCTGGGCGTACCTCGACCCTGGGCGTCCGCGCTGCCGGTGAGCAGAGCAGCCCACACCGGCGCGATCGTTGCGGAGCGCGTGGTGTCGAGGCCGAGCTCCACGTCACTAACAGCGCCGGGG
>JAFAQI010000266.1 GCA_019246495.1 Frankiales bacterium
CGAGATCGCCACCCGCGGCGTCATCAGCGAACGGATGCACGTCGACGCCGATGCCGACCCGCGGCGCGTCGGTGATCGCCTCGGACAGCGGTACGACGCTCTCGTCGCCCACGGCGGTCATTCGCGCTTGCCGGCCGCCGCACCCGACCGGCTCTGCTCGGCGGCAGCGGGGTCAGCCGGATGCGCGAACACCAGCCGGCCGTTGGCCGTCAGCACGACACTCGTCACGTGCACGACGACGTCCTGGCCGACGAGTCGGCGGCCGCGTTCGACGACGACCATCGTGCCGTCGTCGAGGTAGCCGACACCCTGGCCCGGCTCGCGCCCCGGCTTGATCAGCTGCACGTTGACCTCTTCACCGGCAACGACCGGCGGCCGCAGCGCGAGTGACAGCGCGTGCAGGTTGAGGACCCGTACGCCGGCGATCGACGCGGCTTTCGCAAGGTTGGTGTCGAGGGTGAGCAGCGCCTCGTTGCGGTCGAGGCAGAGCCGGACGAGCTTCGCGTCGACCTCGGTGATGTCGGGATGCTGGTCGGGCAGGACGTCGATGTCGATCGTCGGCTCGCGTTGCAAGGCTTGCAGCATCTCGAGTCCGCGCCGGCCGCGCTGCCGCCGTAGCGGGTCCGCCGAGTCGGCCAGGGCCTGCAGCTCGTCGAGCACCGGCTGCGCGACGGTCATCCGGCCGTGCAGGAATCCCGCGCGTACGACGTCGAGGATCCGTCCGTCGATCGCGACGGAGCTGTCCACCACCCGCGGAAGTGCGGACAGCGCCGGGCCACGCGGCGTGACACCGGTGCGCGAGCCGAAGATCGCGAGGACACCGTCGCGCTTTGACGCGCCGACCCGGAAACCGAGGTAGCCGAGCACTGCGACGACGACGCCGAACAGCGGCATCGCGATCAGCGGGTCCGGCACGAAGAACAGCGGCCAGGCGATGCCGGCGCCCGTGAGGACGCCGGAAACGAGGCCGAGCGCACCGGCGAGCAACGTGTCGGCGGAGACCTCGCGCAGCGCGACCTCGGTGCGGTCGGCAGCGCCGGCGAGGGTGCGTCCGAAGATGCCGCCGACGACGTAGCCGAGGCCTGACCCGACGATGATCGACACCGCGACGCCGTTGAACGGCCCGAGCACGTTGGCGTGGCCGCGGTCGGTGAACACCCGCGAGGTCTCGTAACCGAGGCCTGCGAAGAACACGACCGTGAAGAGCCGGAGGATCTCGATCAGGCCGCCGGGCGCGCGGCTACGAGACGACCGACTCACGCAAGCAGGCTACGGCGTACCGCCGCAATTGCTCGTCACCCGACGCGTCGCGGCCCCCGGGAGCCCGGAGGCTCAGGGCGCCGCGGGCAAGGCCGCAGGAGCCGCCGCGTGCGCCAGCACGCAAGGCGACGAGAACGCCGACCCGGTGGCCTGAGGCCCGGGATCAGCTGGCGAGGACCTCGTCGAGGAGTACTTCGGCCTTGTCCTCGTTGGTGCCTTCGGCGAGCGCGAGCTCGCTGACGAGGATCTGGCGCGCCTTGGCGAGCATGCGCTTCTCACCGGCGGACAGGCCGCGCTCGCGGTCGCGCCGCCACAGGTCACGGACGACCTCGGCGACCTTGTTGACGTCGCCGCTGGCGATCTTCTCGACGTTCGCCTTGTAGCGGCGGGACCAGTTGGTCGGCTCCTCGGTGTGCGGAGCCTTGAGGATCTCGAAGACGCGCTCGAGGCCGTCCTGGCCGACGACGTCGCGAACGCCGACGTATTCGGCGTTGTCCGCCGGAACCCGGACGGTCAGGTCACCCTGGGCGACCTTGAGAACGAGGTACATCCGTTCCTCGCCCTTGATGACCCGGGTCTCGATCGCTTCGATGAGTGCAGCCCCGTGATGGGGGTAGACGACAGTCTCCCCGACCTCGAACGTCATGCGACTTGCTCCCCTTCCGCCACACTCGAGGGTAGCACGCACGACCGACACTCCGCGCCCCTCCTACAAAGTAAAAGCGCAGGTCAGAGCCTTGATTTAGCCAGCCTAGCCCCTTGACAACAGCCCTGTCGTCGTGCCTCGCGCGCTGAGGTGAAGGTGCCTCGCGCGCCAGCGTTGAGGTGCCTCGCGCGCATTAGTTGTGGTGCCTCGCGTGCAGAGGTGATGGTGCCTCGCGCGCACTAGTTGTGGTGCCTCGCGCGCACGTCGTACGACGCCGCCGGACCACTCTCGCGGCACCGGTTGGCGACGCGCATACTGGGCCGATGCCGGACGAGGCGCCGTGGGCCGAGCCGGTCGTCGTCCCCGATGACCTGCGCGCGCTTCAGGCCGACGTCGACGCCTATCACCGCGAACAGCGGCTGCTCGCGCGGCGGGAGCGGATCGAGCGGGCGACCGCGTGGCTGCCGCCGTTCGTGACCGCCCGGCTGGTCGGCCGGCTCGCCTCGTCGGAGCCCGTCGCGGGCCCGTCGCTCTGGACCCGGCTGGCGCTGCCGATCGCCGCGTTCGTGGGTGTGCTGGGCGCCGCCGCGCTGGTTCTTGCCGTGCTGTTGAT
>JAFAQI010000514.1 GCA_019246495.1 Frankiales bacterium
GCCGGGTGAGCCGCTCGATCTCCTCGTCGGTGAGGCCGGCGTCGCGGCCGATGACGGTGTGCTGCCCGAACTCGTACTCCGACTGCGCTCGGAACCCGACGCGAAGGATCACCAGCTCGCGCTCTCGTGCCGGCAGCGAACCCTTGAACAGCAGGTGGCTGCCGAGCCGTCCGAACGCGGTGTAGAGACCTTCGTTGCGCGCGAGCGTCAGGAAGATGTTGAGCGGACGGCCATCGTTGCGGTCCGAGCCCAACGTCATCCGCTGCGCGGTTTCGTCATCCGGTGACAGCGGCGGAATCCGCGGCGTACCTGGGCCGGCTGCAGGTCGGGTCATGCCGGGCAACGTAGCGTGCGATCGTGGGTCGATGCTGCTGACGTCGGCGGTGCTCGCCGCAACTGTGGTCGTTGCGCCGCCCGTGCACGGCCGCTTCGACTACCAGATCGGCGGCGCCTACCGGCCGGCCAGCTCTGTCGCCGTTGTCGACCGCGACTGGCACGACGCTCCCGCCGCCCACCGCTACAACATCTGCTACGTCAACGCGTTCCAGACCCAGCCGGAGGCGGACGGGTGGTGGCGACGGCATCACCCGCACCTGTTGCTGCACGACTCGGCCGGACATCGAGTGGAGGACCCGGGATGGCCGGGTGAGTTCCTGCTCGATACGTCGACGGCCGGCCACCGCCGCGCACTCGCCCGCATCGTCGGTGGCTGGATGCGGTCCTGCGCGGGCAAGGGCTACGACGCGGTCGAGCCCGACAACCTCGACTCGTGGAGCCGGTCGCATCACCTGCTGTCGCGCGCTGACAACATCGCGTTCGCCCGGCTGCTCATCGCGCGGGCGCACGACGCCGGCCTTGCGATCGCGCAGAAGAACGCCGTCGAGATCGCGACGAAGGGGGCCCGCATCGGCTTCGACTTCGCGATCGCGGAGGAGTGCCAGGTCTACTCCGAGTGCAGCGGCTACCGAAACGCTTACGGCGCGCATGTGATCGAGATCGAATACACCGACAACGCGCATCGCTACTTCCGCCGGGCATGCGCGGCGCGCGGCGACGCGATCTCGGTCGTGCTGCGCGACCGCGACGTCGTCGCGCGCGGGCGGCCCGGCTACGTCGAGCGGTGGTGCTGACCGGCCGACAGGTGCTCAGCCACCGGACGCGAGGACATCTCCACCGGTCGGCGGAGTCGGGTCGTCGATGCGGTCGCGCCATCCCTCGGGCAGCGTGACCGGCTTCGGCCCGTGCAGATGCCCGCGCGGCAAGTGCTCGTGGCCCGGCGGAAGCGTCACTTCGGGATCGAGCTCGGCCAGGAGGTCGTCGAGCTCGGCGAGTGACGAAGACTGCGCGAGCCGTCGTCGGCGCTCGGGACCGACGGCGTAGCCGGTAAGGTACCACCCCACGTGCTTGCGGAAGTCGGTGACGCCGTAGTGCTCGGACTCCTTCACCTCGACGAGAAGTCGCGCATGCTGCCGCATCACCGCGACCACATCGCCGAGCGGTGGTGGCGCGGCGACCGGACGGCCGGCGAACGCGTCGGCGAGGTCGCGGAAGAGCCACGGCCGGCCGAGACAGCCGCGTCCCACCACGACGCCGTCACACCCGGTCTCCGCCATCATGCGCACCGCGTCCGGAGCGGCCCACACGTCACCGTTGCCGAGCACCGGGACGCTGGTCACCGCATCCTTCAGCTGCGCGACGGCGGACCAGTCCGCGCTGCCGGAGTAGAGCTGTTCCGCCGTACGCGCATGCAACGCGACCGCAGCGACGCCTTCGTCAGCGGCGATGCGGCCGGACTCCAGGTAGGTCAAGGAGTCGTCGTCGACTCCCTTGCGCATCTTGACGGTGACCGGTACGACGCCGGCCGCGCGAACAGCGGCCCGCATGATGTTGCGGAAAAGCACGCGGTGCAGCGGCAGCGCCGCACCGGCGCCGAGCCGGGTCACCTTCGGCACGGGACAACCCATATTGAGGTCGATGTGGTCCGCGCCGTAGTCCTCGACGACGATGCGTATCGCCGTCGCGACGACAGCCGGGTCGACGCCGGAGAGCTGGATGCTGTGCGTCGTCGCGTCAGGCTCA
>JAFAQI010000525.1 GCA_019246495.1 Frankiales bacterium
GAAGCCGACGATCGTCGCCTCACCGACAACTGACTGAAGCACCTGCGCGCGGCTCGCACCGACAGCGCGGAGCAGCGCGAGTTCACGGGTGCGCTGAGCCACGAGCACGGTGAACGTGTTGAAGATGATGAACACCGCGACGAAGACCGAGATGAACGCGAACACGAGCAGCAAGATGTTGAAGAACTTGAACTGCGACTTCACCGCGTTGCTCTGGTCGGTGACGTAGGCCTTCTCCGTCAAGACCTGCACCGGACGTCCGGCGAGCGCGGCATGCACCCGGTCGCGCAGCACCTGCTCGCTGATGCCCGGTTGGCTGCTGATCTGCAGTGTCGACCACTTGCCGGTGACGCCGAGCAGAAGCCGCTGTGCCGCGGAGGGTGTGAAGGCAGTGATGGTCGCACCGGCCAGGCTGGAGCCCGACCCGAACCGCACGATGCCGACCACCCGGCCGGGAAGCGTCCGTCCCGACACCACGATCTCCACCGCGCTGTTGACGGTGATGCCGAACTTCTTCGCGCTGTGCTGGTCGACCAGCACCTCGTCGTCCGCCGCCGGTGGCCGCCCGCTCACGATGTGCAGCGGGTTGGCCGGGACGTTGCCGACCCAGAGGGTGCCGAGGTTCGGAGCGCCGCCGTTGACGACGGCCTTTCCCTTGAAGACCAGCTGGGCATATCCGCCGGCGACCCCGGTGGCCGAGGCGACGCCCGGCACCTGTCGCACGGTCTGCAGATCGGCATCCGGGACGAGCGCTCGTTCGTCTACCGGCCCGTTGTTGCTGTCGGGGGAGAAGCCCTGAACGCCGCGTACGACGACAGAGACGCCCTTCTCCGCATCGCCGAAAATGTGGTCGAACGTCGCGTTCAGCGTGTCGGTGAGCACGAGCGTGCCGCAGACGAAGGCGACACCGATGATGATGGACGTCGCAGTCAGCGCCAGTCGCAGCCGTCGCGCCAGTGCGCCCTTAAGTGCGAGCCGCCACACGTCAGCTCGCCTCGCCCGTGTGCGAGTCGAGCCGCTTCATCCGGTCCAGCACCCGATCGGCGGTCGGTGCCTCGAGCGTGTCGACGATGCGCCCGTCGGCGAGGAACAGCGCGCGGTCGGCGTAGGCGGCGGCGACCGGATCGTGCGTCACCATGACGATGGTCTGCTGGGTCTCGTCGACCGAACGGCGCAGGAAGCCGAGGACCTCCGCGCTGGACCGCGAGTCGAGGTTGCCGGTCGGCTCGTCGGCGAAGATCACCTCCGGCCGCGCGACCATCGCACGCGCGCACGCGACGCGCTGTTGCTGACCGCCGGACAGCTCGCCGGGCCGGTGCGACAGCCGGTCGCGCAACCCGATGGTGTCGATGACGGTGTCGAGCCACTGCTTGTCCGGCGTGCGGCCCGCGAGGTCGAGCGGCAACCGGATGTTCTCGATCGCCGTCAGCGTCGGCACGAGGTTGAACGATTGGAAGACGAAGCCGATCCGGTCGCGGCGCAGCGTCGTGAGCGCCTTGTCGTCGAGCGATGTGAGGTTCGTGTCACCGACGAACACCCGGCCACTGGTCACGCTGTCCAGACCGGCAAGGCAGTGCATGAGCGTCGACTTGCCCGAGCCGGATGGGCCCATGATCACGGTGAAGGCGCCGCGCGCGAACTCTGCGGTGACGTCGTCGAGAGCGACGACGCGGGTGCTCTCCGCGCCGAAGATCTTCGTCACCGACTCGGCGCGAACCGCCGCTGTCGACGTAGCAGGAGGACTGGTCGAAGTCACGGCGGCGACGCTACCGCGAGGACGAGCGCTGCCTATCCGGAATTTCACCGGTGCCAACCCGGATACGGTGCCGGAGATGCTGGTCACGTCGCGGGCGCACGACGAGTACGTCGCGATGTTCGATCTCGGTGACCGCGACCTCGGCCGCAGCATCGTGGACGTCGCCGCCGGATCGTCCGGTTTTGCCGCCCGCTGGTCGCGTCGCGGTGGACATGTCGTCTCCGTCGACCCGGCGTACGCGGTCGGTGGTACCCGGATCGCCGAGCTGGGTCGGGTCGACCTCGAGCGAGGAAGCGCGATCGCGGCGGAGTTCCCCGACCGGTTCGTCTGGGACTGGTTCGGCGACCCGCAACGACGGCAGGCGATGCGCAGCCGCGCGCTTGCCGAGTTCCTCACCGATCTGGTCAGCCGGCCGGGGGGCTACCTGGCCGCCGCCCTGCCGGCGCTGCCGTTTCGCGACGGTGCGTTCGACCTCGCCATCTCGTCGCACCTGCTGTTCACCTGGGCCGACCAGCTCGGTCTCGACTGGCACCACGCTGCCGTCCGCGAGCTGGCGCGGGTGGCCCGCGAGGTCCGCCTCTTCCCGACGGTTCTGCAGGGCGCCGGCGATCCGGTGCCGTTCTGGGCCGAATTGATGGCGCGGCTGGACGCGGACGGGCTGCGCTGCCACCGGCAACGGGTGCCCTACGAGTTCCAGAAGGGCGTCGACGAGATGCTCGTCGTCCTGCCGCGCTGAGCCGGTGCGTTCCGAGCAGGGTTGTCCCGGTGCGGTCAGGCCATCGGCAGCGGCGGCGGAGTGTTGCCGAAGGCGGGGCACAACGACTGGAAGGAGCACCAGTCACACAGCCGGCTCGGCTTGTGCCGCCAATCGCCGGACTCGCGGGCGCGGCGGATCGCCTCGCCCAGCGCCTCGAGCTGGCGCTCCAACCCTTCGAGGTCGCGGGCGTCCGGTGCGTAGTCGATGATCTCGCGGTTGCGCAGGTAGTAGAGCCGGAGCAGCCGCGGCAGAGTCCCCGTCGACCGCCAGAGCGCGAGGGCATAGAAGCGCAGCTGGAACAGCGCCTTGCCCTCGAAGTTCTCGTGCGGTGACTTGCCGGTCTTGTAGTCGACGACGCGCAGATCGCCGGCAGGCGAGCGGTCGAGCCGGTCGACGAAGCCCTTCAGGCGCACGCCCGAGGCCAGCTCCGCCTCGACCAGGACCTCGCGGTCCGCGGGCTCGATCCGCCGCGGGTCCTCCAGCGCGAAGTAGGACCCCAGCAGATCGTGGGTCGACTCGAGCAGGGCGATCAGGCCGGCGGATCCGTCGGCGCACTTCTCGGTGCCTTCGTCGACGATCGCAGCAAGCTCGGCGTCCTCGGCGAGCAGCGCCCGCCACTCCGGCTCGACGAGCTCGGCGGCGGCCGCGACGGTGCGCCCGGCCGCGGGAAGGTCGAACAGCTTCTCCAGGATGCCGTGCACGACCGTGCCGCGCGCGGCGTCCAGGCTCGGTGGCTCGGGCAGCTTGTCGATCACCCGGAAGCGGTAGAGCAGCGCACACGTCTTGAAGTCCATCGCCCGCGACGGCGACAGCGACCAGTCCGGAGCCGTGGCTGCCGGCTCGGCGGGGATCAGGTCGGGTGCTGCCGTCATGCCTCGGACAGTAGGGCAGCCCGCCGACAAAATCCGCCATCCACGCCGGGCTGGGGACGTCAGGGAGAGAGCCGCTCCGCGAGGTAGGCCAACGAGAGCGGATACCGGTAGTCGATCCCGCCATGCGTGCCCTCGAACAGCTCGAACCGGACGTCCGTGACGCCGATGGCCGCCAGCTCGGCCACGAAAGCCTCGGCGCCGATGTCCAGGAACCACTCGTCCGACTTACCGGCATCGATCCAGATCGCCTTGAGCCCGCGCAGCGCATCGGCGTACCGCGGCACCATTCGGACCGGGTCCCAGTCGAGCCATCGCTGCCACCGCTCCTCGATCAACTGTCCGGTGCGCGGGTCGAAGGGCAGCTGGACTGTGCCGTCGGGATCCGAGGAGAAACACGCGGAGCAGCCGAGGGTCATCAGCAACGTGTTGTCGGCCTTCTTGGTGAACGACACGCGCGAGGCGAAGTCGTCCCACCACTTCCAGATGTCACCGTCGTAGTCGCGCAGATGCCGCACCGCGTCGGCGAACTCCCGTAGGTAAGAAAACTCGTAGAGCGAGTCGCCGGCATGTGACGCGAGACCGCCGAACAGGTCGGGACGCAGCATCGGCGTGATGAACGCACCGAAGCCGCCACTGGACTTGCCGGTGATTCCGCGATGCTGCGGTGCGTCGAGGGTCCGGTAGCGCGCGTCCACCCACGGGACGATGTCGTTGCACAGGTAGGAGTGGTAGTTGCCGGTCCCGGGGGAGTCGACGAACTGCGACCCGCCGTACTTGGTCCACGCGTCGACGTAGACGACGATCGCCGGCGGCGCGTCCCCGTTGGCGAACACCTGGTCCGCGGTCTCGATGAATGGCTGCCGGTACGCCGTCCGGTTGCGCCACATCGTCACGTGACCGGTGTAGCCCTGGATGACGTAGACGCTCGGGTAGCGCCGGTCGCCGGAGTCGTCGTAGCCGGGCGGGGTGTAGACCCACAGCGGCCGTTCGTGCGGATCACCGAGCGGGTTGCCGCGAAGTGTCGGCGCGTCGATGACGTGCTCGTCGAGCCGCCCGGCGAGATCGGCAGACCAAGGAAGCATCGAATGAACGTCCTTTCAGGCGGTGCTTACGTAGCATCAAGCGATGAGCGGCGATGCGAACAGCCGCCGACCGGTCGGTGGCGCGGGCATGCAGGTCGGCCGCGTGCTGGGCGTTCCCATCATCGTCCAGCCGATCTGGTTCGTCGTCGTCCTCGGCATCGCTATCACGTTCAAGCCGGCAGTCCAGGATCGCGTGCCCGGTCTCGGCGACACCGCCGCCTACGCCGTCGCTCTCGGTTTCGTCCTGCTGCTCTATGCGTCGGTGCTCGTGCACGAGATCAGCCACGTCGCGGTCGCCAAGGCACTCGGCATGCAGGTGCGGCGAATTGTGCTCCAGCTGCTCGGCGGAGTCAGCGAGGTCGTCGAGGAGGTGCCGGGCAAGGCAAGCCGCGAATACCTCGTCGCCGCAGTCGGGCCGCTGACCAGCGTGCTGCTCGGCGGCGTCGGGCTGGTTCTCCTGCCGTTGTCGCACCACGGCAGCGTCGGCCGGCTGCTGCTCGAAGGATTCGCCTACACCAACCTGTTCGTCGGCGCGTTCAACTCCCTGCCCGGCCTGCCCCTCGACGGCGGGCGTGTTCTGCGGGCGTTGTTGTGGCAGGTCACCCGGG
>JAFAQI010000086.1 GCA_019246495.1 Frankiales bacterium
CTGGCTGCTGCGTTGGCCCGGTCGTGGGTCTACAGCAACGATGCGGTGCGGGGGGCGCCATTCGCGCTGGAGGCGGTCGAGCTCGCCGAACAATCAGGCGACGGGACGGTATTGGCGGACGCGCTCGACGCGCAGCTCGCGACATGCTGGGGGCCGGACGATCTGGCCGCACGAGTGCGCATCACTGCGCGATTGCAGGACGTCGCCGCACATGTTGACGATGTGCGCACCCGGATGGATGCGTGTCTGTGGCGGCTAACGACCGCTCTCGAGACGCTCGATGTGACGGGCATGCACCGCCAGCTGTCCGCACTCGATCTGCTTGCTGAGGAAACCCAGTCGCCGCTGGCCCGCTACTTCGCGATGACGCGTCGCGCGATGCATGCCACCCTGACGGACGATCTCGATCGGGCCCGCGAGTTGGTCGAGACGAGCTACGCGCTCGGCATGGAGATCGGCGTCGCTGATGCCTTCGCCGTCTATCACGAACAGCTCGCAGAGATCGCGCGTCACGCCGACGACGTTGACTGGCTGTTGACCGAGGCGGCACTGGTCGAGGACTACGCAATCAGCGAGTCGATCGAGTCGCTGATTGCCGAAGGTGCCGTGCTCGCGCTGCAGACCGGCGACACCGAGCGCGCGTCCCGCCTCGTGCTTCAGGTTGCCGGAGGCGGTTTCGACAATGTCCCCTACGACGTCGACTGGCTGCTGACCGTTTCGAAGACGACCGAGGCCGCGGTCGGAGTTGGTCATGGCGACATTGCGCGTGCGGGCATGGAACTGATGGCGCCGTACGCCGGAAGGTGCGTCATCAACGCCGGGGCCGTTGTCTGTGTGGGCGTCGTAGAGGACTACTTGTGGCAGGCGGCTGCGGCTGTCGGTGATCCGCGTGCGGCCGACTGGGGCGCGGCCGCTGCAGCCTCGTATCGACGATTAGACGCCCGCTGGTGGCAGAAGCGGGTAACGACGCCGCAGAAGGTGCAGAGCGCGGCGCTACTCGCTGGATCATCGCCAGTACAGGCAGCAACGGCGCGCGAACTGCGGCTGGTGCCCGGGCAACGGGTCTGGTCGGTCGGACTTGCCGGTAACACCCGCTTGATGCCGGACATGAAGGGCCTGCACTACCTGCGCGCCCTGCTTCATCGCCCAAACGCGGACATCACCGCGCTCGAATTGTCGGCGATGGCCGCTGGCCACGGCACCACGGTCTCCGAGCCAGACACCGGGGAGCGCCTGGACCGGCGGGCGCTGAGCGCCTATCGCGACCGGCTTCGCGAGATCGATGAAGAGCTCGCCGAAGCGCAGTCATGGAACGACACAGCTCGGATGGAACGGATCGAGGCCGAGCGGGAGGCGCTCCTGCGCGAACTGGCCGGCGCAACCGGCCTCGGCGGTCGGGCCCGACAGACGGACAGCTCCACCGAACGCGCCCGCATGGCTGTGCGCAAGGCGATCGCGGCCGCGCTCGACCGGATCGAAGCCGAAGACCCGAGCACGGCGAGACTGTTGCGTCGGACGGTGCGCACCGGCACTTCCTGCCGGTACACACCGGACCCCGACAGTCCCGTCGAGTGGCGTCTCTGAACGAGCACCGCCAGCTAATGGGACTTGCGAGGTTTGGGCCGGAACCGCTGCTGAGCCGCCTGCTTGGTCATCCCGAAGGCTTCACCGATCTGGGTCCAGGTGGCCCCGTCGGCGCGCGCCTCACTGACCAGCGCGTGTTCGAGATCGGCCGCGGCCGCGGAGATGACCCGCGCCAGTGCCAAGCGTTCCAAGGCACGAGCATCGCGAGCCAGGTCCGCCAACGTCTTCGCGATGAGCTTCTCGGCCTTGCGTCCCCGCATACGTCAAGTGTACGTTGACGCGCATTGCGTCAACATCGTGTTGACGACTTCACCCCCGCCGCCACACAGAAAGGGGCAACCTCATGGCGAAGAAAAAGAAGGACAAGAAGGGCAAGAAAAAGAAGAAGTAGCGATTGACGAGGATGGCGCAACCCTGCTGCGCCATCCTCGCCCACCGAACGAGCGGTAGTCGCCAGCGCTACGCGACCGTTGGCCGACGAGACGCGCGCGGGGCCGGACTCGCCGTGTTCGCAGCCGCCACGAGGCTTCGCACCTCTGCGGCGCTCGACGCCTGCAACGCTCGATCCGCAAGCGCCGCACACGCCTGAGTGTCGAGTCGACGCACTGCCGCCTTCACCGCCGGCACAGCCTGCGCCGAGACGCTCAGCTCCGACACCGACAGGCCCACGAGCAACGGGATGGCGGCCTCATCGGCCGCGGCCTCCCCGCACACTGACACCGTGACGCGACCGCGCGCGGCGTGACCCACCTCGGCGACCAGCCGCAGCACGGCCGGATCGAGCGGGTCGGCGAGCCCGGCGACCGATGGGTTTCCCCGCTCCGCCGCCAGCGTGTATTGCGTCAGGTCGTTCGTACCGATGCTGACGAAGTCGATATGTGGCAGGAACGACGAGATTTTCAGTGCTGCTGCCGGCACCTCGATCATGATGCCGACGCGAAGTAATGCCGGCATTCCCTCGTCGCCTGCAGCTTCCTTCAGGATCGCCCGTGCACGCAGCAGCTCATCAACCGTCGACACCATCGGAAACATGACATTCACCGGTGTGTCGCGTGCAACCCGGCAGATCGCCGTCAGCTGATCGCGCAGCAGGTCCGCGCGCACGAGCGCGAGCCGGATGCCACGCCGTCCGAGATAGGGGTTGGCCTCGGCCCCCTGCTGGACATAAGGCAACGACTTGTCACCGCCCACGTCGAGCGTCCTGATCGTGATCGGCCGGCTTCCGAATGCCTCGGCCATCGCACGGTAGTCGCGCTCCTGCTCTTCGACTGATGGCGGCTGCGCCCGGCCGAGGAACATGAACTCGGTCCGGATCAGTCCCGCGGAGTCTGCACCTGCGCGCGCCGCCGCGACGGCGTCGCCGACCGAGCCGAGGTTGGCGGCGACCTCGACCCGCACACCGTCGATGGACAGCGCCGGCCGGGTTGCGTCGCGCACCTCGAGCGCGCGCTGCTCGGCGAGCGCGAGCGCTTGGTGCTCGTAGTCCGCCAACTGCTCACGTGACGACGCGACGACCACGCGACCCGCGGTGCCGTCGACTACGACGGTCGTGCCGGCGGCGAGTTCCAGAACCTCCGGACCCGCCGCTACGACGGCCGGGATCCCGTGCGAGCGGATCAGGATGTTCGCGTGCGACGTCGGGCTTCCGGCGGCGAGTACGACGCCGCGTACCCGGGCGGGATCGAGGGCTGCTGCCTGGGCCGGCGACAGATCTTGAGCGACCAGCACTCCGTCGACGGCGGCAACGGCATCCTCACCGCCCGCGATCGCGTTGAGCACCTGATGAGTGACGGCGCGCAGGTCGTCGGCGCGACCCCGCAGATACGGGTCCGGCAGCGCCGCCCACTGCGCCGCAACATCGGCCACCGACGCCATCCACGCCGCGCCGGCAGAGGCACCCGCTGCGACACGGTCCTTGGCGGCGGTGAGCAGCTCGGGGTCGGCGAGCAGCAGCAGATGCGCGTCGAAGATCTCCGCGTCGTTGTCGCCGAGGTCGCGTGCCGCGGCAGCTCGGATGCGTTCGATCCCCCGCCTGACCTCCGCGACGGCCTCGATGAGGACGCGCCACTCGGCCGTCGGGGGGCCCGCCGGGATCTCGTCGACCTGTGGTGCGGCGTAAGCCAGCTGGTGGACGGGCCCGATGCCGATGCCAGCCGATGCCGGAAGCGGACCGCCGTCGGCAACGCCGCGCTCTAGCGGTGCGGCCGTGCCTGCGGACGGCGCGTCGGTCGGCTCGTCGAAGTTCCGCTCGGCGAGCGACCGGAGATGGTCGACCGCGCTCACCGCCTGCCGCCCAAAGGCCGCGACTTCGACCTGATGCCCCTGCAACGCGCCGAGCGTCGCGACCCGGCTCAGGCTGGTGGCCGGGACGGGCGGCGATCCGGTGGTGACGTTGCGGATGGTGACCGTTGCGTCGAGCCGGCGTACCTCAGTGACGAGACGTGCGGCCGGTCGCGCGTGCAGTCCGTGTGCGTTGGTGACGGTGAACGTCGCTGATGCGGCAGCCGGTTCGTCAAACGCAGCTGGCCGTGCGTCCGTCGCTACGGGCGCGAGGTGGGCGGTCTTGCCGAGGAGCGCTGCCGTCGCCTCGGCCGCTACCTCCTCGCGCGTCGCGCCGCCTGAGGCGGCAACCGTCGCGACGACGAGGCCTTCCACCAGTGGTGCGGGGCAGAGCACAACCCGGTCTCGCGTGCCGTTCGCCAGCAGGTCGAGGGCGAGCTCCGCGCTGAGGACGGCGCTGCCGAGGTCCATGAGGACGACGACTCCGGCGGGGCTGTCGACCCGCTCGATCGCGGCCTTGATCTGTATTGCGTCGGTCCCGAAGGTCGTCTCGTCGAGGCCGGCGGCAATCGCGATCTGCACCTGCTGGCCGTGCAGCATCTCCGCCGCGAGGTTGACCGCAGCCTGCGCGAGGGCACGGCTGTGTGAGACGACGACGATGCCGACGCCGCCCGTCACTTCGCCGGATGCCATCACGAGGTCCTCACCGATGCGGTCGTCTGCGGTCGTCGGATGGGTTCAGGCGCAGTCGTGCAGCGCTTCGTTGGCGGACGCGACGAGGAGTGCCGCACTCGTCGCGCCCGGGTCCTGGTGGCCAATGCTCCGCTCGCCCAAGTAGCTTGCGCGGCCCTTGCGGGCAAGCATCTCGATCGTCGCCTCGCGTCCGGCACTCGCGGCGTCGACGGCACGCGTCAGCGCGTCTGCCCAGACCTCGCCCGCGGCGAGCCCGGCGTCGAGCGCGTCGATCGCCGGCGCGAGGGCGTCGTACATGGTCTTGTCGCCGGGCTCGGCCTTACCTCGCGCGACCACGCCGTCGAGTCCGGCCCGCAGCGCGGCGGCGAACTGGGTGGCCGGCACCGGCTCCTCGTCACCGACCGCGCCCCCGAACCGGAGGAAGAAGGTGCCGTAGAGCGGTCCACTGGCGCCACCGACGGTGGAGACGAGAGTGAGGCCCACCTTGTTGAACAGCGCGGCCGGTGTGGCCTGCGGTACCTGCTCCAGCGCGACGAGGACGGCCTTGAGCCCGCGGTCCATGTTGACGCCGTGGTCGGCGTCGCCGATGGCAGCGTCCAGCTCGGTGAGGAGTTCCTTGTTGTCCTCGACCTGCTTCGCGAACACCTGCAGCCAGTGCTCCAGATCCGTCCTCGTCACGCCGTCGCTCATCTCGTCAGATCCCCCACCTCAGAGCCGGTGTGCGCACCGGCGCGTCCCACAGTGACATCAACTCGTCGTCGACACGCAGCAACGTCACCGACGCGCCGGCCATGTCCAAGGACGTGATGTATGAACCGACGAGCGACCGCGCCACCTGTACGCCGTGCTTGTCGAGGATCTTGGCGACCTCGTTGTAGAGCACGTAGAGCTCGATGAGCGGCGTGCCGCCAAGCCCGTTGACGAAGCACACGACCGCGTCACCCTTCGCGTAAGGAAGGTCGGCGATGATCGGTTCCACCAGCAGCGACGCGTACTCCTTCGCGGTCGCGAGCTTGCGCCGCTCGCGTCCGGGCTCCCCGTGGATCCCGACACCGAGCTCGTACTCGTCGTCGCCGAGCTCGAACGTCGGCTTCCCGGCCGCCGGCACGGTGCAGCTGGTGAGAGCGAGGCCCATGCTGCGTCCGTTTGCGTTGACCGTGCGCGCGACATCAGCGACCTGCTCGAGCGAACGTCCTTGCTCGGCTGCGGCTCCCGCGATCTTTTCGAGCAGCACCGTGACACCAACGCCACGACGGCCTGCGGTCCAGGTGCTGTCTTGCACGGCGACATCGTCGTCAGTGACGACGGAGACCACCTGCGTGCCGGTCTCCGCGGCCGCGAGCTCGGCGGCCATCTCGAAGTTCATGACGTCGCCGGTGTAGTTCTTCACGACGTGCAGGACGCCGGCGCCGCCGTCGACGAGCTTGGTCGCCGCGAGCATCTGATCGGGTACCGGTGAGGTGAACACCTCGCCGGCGCATGCCGCGTCGAGCATGCCGAGACCGACGAAGCCGCCGTGCAGGGGCTCGTGGCCTGAGCCGCCACCGGAGATGATGCCGACCTTGCCGTTGCGAGGCGAGTCTCCGCGGTAGATGACCTTGTGCGCGTGGTCGACCCGCAGATCCGGATGCGCCGCTTCGATGCCCTGGAGCGCGTCGACGACGACGTCCTCGGGTGCGTTGATGAGCTTCTTCATGACGTCGTACCTCCGGTTGGGTTCGAGTGTGCGGTGATGGTCACGACGCCGCAACGCTTACGGCGAGACTCGACTCGGGGTCAGCCAAGTCGATGCCGGGCTCTGCCACCTTGCGGTCGGCCGGTGTCCTTGCGATCAGGCCGTACGCGTAGGCGGCGGCGACGCCGGCGAGCAGCTCTGCGCACAGGTAGACGGGAATCTGGTGCCACTGCACGCTGCCGCCGGCGAGCTGTTGGATGAGCATCGGACCGAACGTGCGCGCCGGGTTGATCGACGCCCCTGTGGCTGGGGCGACGGGGATGATCGCCGCGAAGACGACCAGGCCGATGGCCACGCCGGCAAAACCGGCGGCGGCCTTGCGATGGATGACACCGAAGATCGTGAACACCAGGATGAAGGTGCCGACGAACTCCGCAGTGAAGGCCTGCGTCCAGCTGATGTGGCCATAGCTCGCAACGCCCAGACCCACGTCACTCGCTTTGTGGCCAAGGACGCCGAGAATTGCGGCGGCACCGAGCACGGCTCCCGCGCACTGCGCCGCGATGTACGACGGCACCTGCGACCAGGGGAACTTCCCGGACGCCGCGAGCCCGAGCGTCACCGCCGGGTTGATGTGGTTGCCGCCGACGTGGCCGAGCGCGTAGACGGTCGCCACGACGATGGTGCCGAAGGCCAGGGAGATCATGCCGAGGTCGGCCATCGTGAACGGCGCGTTGCCGTTCACGATCAGGGTCGCGGGCACCGAGCCCACGCCGATGAAGACCAGGAACGCGGTGCCGATGAACTCGGCCGCGAGACGCTGGGTCCGAGTGTTCTCGTCGAGCATTGGGTCCTCCCCTGACTCCGAATGTCTTTCGACATTGTCGAATGTATCGCGGACATTACAACTGTGCTTCACTGCTGACAAGGCCTTCCGCGAGAATCTCGGAAGAGCAGCGACAACTTCGTGGCGCAAAGGGGGCGTACGTGATCCAGTCGGTCGACCGGGCCATCCGCGTCCTGACCGCGTTGCAAGGCTCGCGGCGGATGACGCTGACCGAGCTCGCCACGCACCTGTCGCTGCCGGCGTCAACCGTGCACGGCATCGTCAAGACGCTCGTCTCGCACGGCATGGTCGTCCAGGAGCGCGGCTCGAGCCGCTACCAGCTCGGCCCCGCGGTGCTGCGCCTCGGCAACGTCTACCTCGACACGATCGAGCTGCGGTCGAAGGCGGTCCCCTGGGCGGAGGATCTCGCCCGCCGTACCGGTTTCGCAGTGCGCACCGGCGTGCTGCTGCTCGACGACGTCGTCATCATTCATCACGAACCGCGGCCGGACGGCAGCCGGCAGATGCCTGAGGTCGGCATCGTTATCCCGGCACACGCAAGCGCGTTGGGCAAGGCGATGCTCGCGTTCGAACCCTCCGATGCCGCGTCGTCGCACCAGCCGTTGCGCAGCATGACCGGCGAGACAATCACCGACAGTGGCGAGCTCGCCGCTCAGCTCAAAGCAGTGCGGGACAACGGCGTTGCCCTCGAACAGGAAGAGGCGCTCATCGGCGAGTGCGCGGTCGCGTCACCGGTGTTCGACGCATCCGATGGCGCCGTGGGAGCGATCGGCATCGTCGTCCCATCAGGTGCGTGGCCCGTCGACATCGCAGCGCGCGACGCCGTCCGCGAAGCCGCTCGCGCAATTTCGCGCGAGCTGGGCGCGCGAAATTGGCCCGCTCAAGTCGGCTGAACCAGTGTCAGCGTTGTCCGGCGGCTACACGGGCTCTGGCTGGAAGCGGTAGCCCATACCCGGTTCGGTCAACAGGTATCGAGGTCGCGGCGGGGTGGGCTCGAGTTTCTGGCGGAGCTGGGCCATGTACTGGCGCAGCAGGTGGCCGGCGTCGTCGTACTTGGGCCCACGCATAGCGCGCAGTAGTTCTCGCTGGGTGATCAGCTTGCCGGGATTCCGGACGAGGATCTGCAACAGCTGCCATTCCGTGGGGGTGAGGCGGACATCCTCTGTCTCTGTGCCGCGAGTTCGTCTGACCCGGTGCGCTTCCAAGTCGACAACGACGTCGCCGAACTCGACGACCGGTGCTTCCTCCGCAGCCACCGAACGTCGTGCAACAGCACGGACGCGCGCCACCAGCTCATCCACGTTGAACGGCTTAGTCACGTAGTCGTCAGCGCCGGCCTCGAGTGCCCGGATCTTCATCTCGCTCTGCGCCCGACCCGACAGCACAACGATGGGCACCTCGGACCAACCGCGCAGAGCATGGATGACCTCGACTCCATCCATGTCCGGCAGGCCCAGGTCGAGCACGATGAGGTCGGGATGGGCGTGCGAGGCGACGTCAAGCGCCTGCTTGGCGCTGGTCGCCGTCACGACGTCGTAGCGCCGTGCGGTCAGGTTGATGTGCAGCGCGCGGAGGATCTGCGGTTCGTCGTCGACGACCAGGACCTTAGTCACGACATCGCCTTGTCGCGGAGCTTGCCCTGGACCGGCACAGCGACGGCGGGGAGCTCGATGACCATCGTTAGTCCGCCGCCAGGGGTCTCTTCGGGCGTGAGGGTCCCGGACATTGCCTCGGTGAGACCACGGGCGAGCGCGAGGCCGAGACCAACACCGGTGGTGTTGTCGGTATCACCGAGTCGCTGGAACGGCGTGAAGATGCGCTCCCAGTCGGCGTCCGGTACGCCGGGTCCGTGGTCGATGACCCGGAGTTGCACCTTGTCGGCGTGCGCGCTGGCGGACACTCGCGGCGGCGCATCGTGTGGCGAGAACCGAGCCGCGTTGGCGGTCACGTTCGCGATGACACGTTCAAGCAGAGCCGGGTCGGCGAGAACCTCCGGCGTCGACGCGGACAGGTCGATCTCGACGTTTCCGCTCATCGCGCCGAGCGAGTCGAGTGCGAGCGGTACGACCTCGTCGAGCCGGGTCGGGACCGGGAAGATCGCCAGTGCTCCGGCCTGCAGCCGGCTCATGTCGAGCAGGTTTTCCACGAGGCGCGCCAGTTGCTCCAACGACTCGCGGGCAGTAGCGATGAGCTCAACCTGCTGCTCAGTAGTCCACGGAATCTCGCGGTTTCCGAGACTGTCGACCGCGGCAGTCGCGGAGGCGATCGGCGATCGCAGGTCGTGGCTGACGGCCGTGAGCAGTGCGGTGCGCATGCGGTCGGCTTCGATGAGGGGCTTCGCCGCTTCGGCGGCATCGCTGAGCCGTTGTTGGTCAAGCACCACTGCGGTCTGAGTTGCGATGACG
>JAFAQI010000089.1 GCA_019246495.1 Frankiales bacterium
GGCGGTCACGAGTGTGCCGGGCGCCCGGTCAAGTGAGACGCGGTACTGCGTGTCTCCCGCGACCGTGAGCTGCTGCTCCAGCGACAGACCACTCGCGCCGGAATCGACCAGGAAGAAACCGACGCCTTCGTCCGTCCGGGCCGGGACGAGCATTGCCGTCGCAGCGCTCGCGAACGGCACGTGCCGCTTGGTCCCGGTCAGCGCGAAACCGTCGCCTGTTGGTTCGGCGGTCGTCGTGATGCCGCGCGGGCCGAACCCGCCGTCCGGCTCCAACCAGGCCGCGGTGACGATCGCCTCGCCGGATGCGATTCGCGGCAGCCACTCGTCCCGCACCGCGCCGCCCGCCCGCTGAATGAGCCCCGCGGCCAACACGCACGAGACGAAGTGCGGGCTCGGCACGATCGCGCGCCCGAGCTCCTCATAGGCGAGCGCACCATCGAGCAGCGTCATGCCACTGCCGCCGAGGTCCTCCGGGATCGTCAGGCCCAGCAACCCGAGCTCCCCGAGCGCCGACCACAGCGCGGGCGCATATCCGACCGGGTTGTTCTCGAGCCGGCGTACCTCATCGGTGTTGCAGTGCCGCTCGCATGTACGCCGCACGGTCTCGCGCAGCAACTCCTGCTCGGGAGTGAAGTCCATGTCCATGAGTCGTCCTCGAGTCAGGGTCGCCAGGAGTCGCCGCGGCGGGACCATGGGTTGTCGTCGGAAGTGGTTGGCAGAGCGATCCGCGCCGCGCACGTCGTACAGATCCGGTCGCCGACCGCCAGCGTGACGTCGACGTCGACCCAGCCGCAGCCACTGTCGTCGACACCCACCGCGGACACCGCGCCGGTGAACGTCATCGTGTCGCCGGGGAAGACCGAGTTCTTCATCCGGAACCCGACCTTGCCCAGCCGGCCGCGCGGACCGGACCAGTCGGTGAGGTAGCGCTCGAACCACGCGGCCTGGTTGGGCGCGTTGATGAAGATGTCCTTGACGCCGTTGCGTTCGGTGGCGAAGTGGTAGTCGTGATGCTGCGGCCGCCAGTCGCGCGTCGCCAGCGCACCGAGTACGACGGTGGTCGCCGTGACGTCGTAGGTCAGTGTCGGCAGAACATCGCCCACCGCGACGTCGCCGAAAAGCCGGCTCGACCCGAGATTCGTCGTCACGGGGTCACCCGCCGGTAGCCGAACCCGGTCCACGACTCGATGCCGACGAGGTCGCCGCGCGAGTTGCGGTATTCGACGTCGATCACCCAGAACCGACCGATGCCGAGCTTTGTCTGTTTCTCCGGCGACACCGACCGCAGCCGCTGGCAGGTCGACAGCACGTCACCCGGGCGCACCGGTTCGTGGAACGTGATGGTGTTGTCGGTCATCACCGCTTCCGGCAGGCCGAGCCGCTCCTTGAGGTCGAAGTGCACCTGAAGCGGCAGCTTCTGCTCGGTGCGGCCCGGTGCCCAGAAGTGCGGCCGGAACCACGTCGAGATCATCGACGGCGGGGCGATCGGACCGCCGGTCACTTCCTCGGCGACGTCGTCGTCCCAGAACAACGGGTTGCCGTTCTCGACCGAGGCGCACGACGTCCAGATGTAGCCGCGCTCGACCGGAAAGTCGGCGGTCTCCTCGTATTGCACCTGGTCGATCAGCGCGACCAGGTCGGCCGGCAGGTCGGTGTCGACGCTGGTCACTGCACCGCTCCTTGCTCGTGCAGCGCGGCGATCTCCGCTGCGGTGAAGCCCGCCTCCGTGAGCACCGCATCGGTCGCGGTCGCCTCGTGGTCGGGCAGGTCGTAGGTCGCGCGCCGCTCGGCTCCGGCGAACAACGGCGCCAGCTGGCGGAGCTCGCCCGCGGTCGGATGCCGGCCGCTCGCCACCACGCCGCGCGACGTGAAGTGCTCGTGCGCGACGGCCTCGGTGACCGTCAAGACCGGGGACACGCACGTGTCGGCTGCGGCGAGCAACGCGATCCACTCGTCCCGTGGCTTGCCGGCGAAGACCTCGGCAAGCCTGGCCCGTACGCCGTCCTGCGCGGCCTCGTCGTACTGCTGCGGGATGAGCTCCTCGACGGCGAGCAGCCGGCACAGGTTGGCCCAGAACTTCGGCTCGATCGCAGCGACGGCGAGCCATCGGCCGTCGGCCGCGCGGTAGGTGTCGTAGCAGGCGAACCGGTTCGACAGCGGGGCAGTGCCGGGCGTGGGCTCGGTGCCGGTGACAAGGTGATCGTCTGCCTGCAGTGCCATGAGCGCGAGAACACCGTCGGCGACGTT
>JAFAQI010000548.1 GCA_019246495.1 Frankiales bacterium
GTCGACAAGATCCGCGAGTTCATCCCCTACATGTACGACAAGATCGACGAGTACGAGTCGATCCTCACCGCCAACCCGATCTGGCTGAAGCGGTTGAAGGACACCGGCTGCATCGACACCCGCGGCTGCCTCCAGCTCGGCGTGACCGGCCCGCTGCTGCGCGCGTCCGGCCTCGCCTGGGACCTCCGCAAGGAGATGCCCTACTCCGGCTTCGAGGACTACGACTTCGACGTCGTCACCGAGACGGCGGGCGACAACTTCGCGCGCTATCTCGTGCGCATCAACGAGATGCGGCAGTCGCTGCGGATCGTCGAGCAGGCGGTCGACCGGCTCCGGCCGGGACCGATCATGGTGGACGACAAGAAGATCGCGTGGCCCGCCCAGCTCGCGCTCGGCGGCGACGGTCTCGGCAACTCCCTCGACCACATCCGCCACATCATGGGCCAGTCGATGGAGGCCCTGATCCATCACTTCAAGCTCGTCACCGAAGGCTTCCGGGTGCCGCCCGGCCAGGTCTACGTCCCGATCGAGTCGCCCCGCGGCGAGCTTGCTGCGCACATCGTCAGCGACGGTGGCACCCGGCCCTACCGGGTGCACCTGCGCGACCCGTCGTTCGTGAACCTGCAGGCTGTTCCCGCGTTGACGGAGGGCGGCATGATCTCCGATGTCGTCGCGAGCGTCGCGAGCATCGACCCCGTGATGGGTGGGGTCGACCGATGACGTTGTCGGACAAGACGCGCGACGAGGCGCGTCAGCTCATCGCGCGCTACCCGAAGCCGCGTTCCGCCCTGCTGCCGATGCTGCACCTCGTGCAGTCCGAGGAGGGCTACGTGAGCTCCGAGGGCATCGGCATGTGCGCCGAGCTGCTCGGGTTGACGAAGGCCGAGGTCGGCGCGGTCGCCACGTTCTACACGATGTACAAGCGCCGGCCGGTCGGCGACTACCACGTCGGCGTCTGCACCAACACCCTGTGCGCGGTCATGGGCGGCGACGCGATCTATGCGGCGCTCAAGGAGCACCTCGGCGTCGAGGGTCAGGACGGCGTGACGGACGACGGCAAGGTCTCGCTCGAGCACATCGAGTGCAACGCCGCGTGCGACTACGCCCCGGTGCTGACGGTGAACTGGGAGTTCTTCGACAACCAAACGCCGGAGTCGGCGAAGGCGCTCGTCGACGACCTGCGCGAGGGCAGGACGGTCCGCCCGACCCGCGGCGCCGACTCCGTGTGCACCTGGCGTCAGGCCGAGCGCGTGCTCGCCGGCTTCTACGACGGCCGAGCCGACGAAGGTGCCGCGGCCGGGCCCGCAACGCTCGAGGGGCTCAAGGCACACCAGGACGCGCAGGGCTCAGGAGCCGGCCGATGATCGAGCTGACTCCGGTCCTGTCGGCTAACTGGGGAGACGACCGGCCCTGGACGCTCGACGGCTACGGCGACTACGCGGCGGCCCGCAAGGCGCTCGCCATGGATCCCGACGCCGTCATCCAGCTCGTCAAGGACTCGGGCCTGCGGGGCCGCGGCGGCGCAGGCTTCCCGACCGGCAACAAGTGGGGCTTCATCCCGCAAGGTGATGGCAAGCCGCACTACCTCGTCGTCAACGCGGACGAGTCCGAGCCGGGAACGTGCAAGGACATCCCGCTGATGCTCGCCAACCCGCACGTCCTGCTGGAGGGCATCGTCATCGCGTCGTTCGCCATCCGTGCGAACCACGCGTTCATCTACGTGCGCGGCGAGGTGCTGCACGTCGTACGCCGGCTCCAGGCCGCCGTGCAGGAGGCCTACGCCGCAGGCATCCTCGGCAGCGACGTGCTCGGCACGGGCTACGCGCTCGACGTGGTCGTGCACGCGGGCGCCGGCGCCTACATCTGCGGTGAAGAGACCGCGCTGCTCGACTCGCTCGAGGGGTATCGCGGGCAGCCGCGGCTGCGGCCGCCGTTCCCGGCCGTCGCCGGGCTTTACGCCAGCCCGACGGTCATCAACAACGTGGAGTCGATCGCCAGCGTGCCGGCGATCGTCGACAAGGGCGTCGACTGGTTCAAGAGCCTCGGCACCGAGAAGTCGCCCGGCTTCACTCTTTACTCCCTGTCGGGCCACGTCACCCGGCCCGGCCAGTACGAGGCACCGCTCGGCGTCACCTTGCGCGACCTGCTCGACCTCGCGGGCGGCGTGCGCGAAGGCCACCGACTCAAGTTTTGGACCCCCGGTGGCTCGTCGACGCCGATCCTCACCGACGAGCACCTCGACGTCCCGCTCGACTATGAGGCGATCGGCGCCGCCGGGTCGATGCTCGGCACCAAGGCGCTGCAGATCTTCGATGAGACGACGTGCGTCGTACGCGCCGTACTCCGCTGGACCGAGTTCTATGCGCACGAGTCCTGCGGCAAGTGC
>JAFAQI010000013.1 GCA_019246495.1 Frankiales bacterium
GGCGGAGCGCTCGCCGACAGCTTCGGCGCGGGCGAAGCGTTGATGTGGAGCAGTGACCCGCACATCGAGGGGCTTCTGCGCTCGTTGGGCTGGGCGGGCCAGTTCCCATCCGCGCCTGGAGACTTTTACGACGAGTCGGAGTTCGAATACATCGCCAAGAACGGCCACGAACTCCAGCGCACTTTTAACCATGTCGTCACGCTGAGGCCGGACGGCTCCGGCGCTTCGGAGACAACGATGGTGCTCGCGGACACCGGCGCGCCCGAACCGGGATACAACGACGACTCACTGAGCTACATCACGCCGTACGGGCCGAAGTTCTGCTCTCAGGACCCGACCTCTGACAAGCCGGACTCCGGCGAGCAACCTCTTGCCGGCCATCCGACGGCCGGCTACCTCCGTGCCGCACAGCCGCATGGATCGATGTCGCTGCGAGTGGCTTTCCAGTGCCCCGCCCTGGCTCTGCCGCGTACCGACGGATCGTTCCTCTACAGCCTGGACTTTCGCGACCAGCCCGGTCACAGCGGCGACATCCTCCACTTGTCGGTTCACCTGCCCCAGGGGTTCACGTGGGCCGGACAACCCCCGCCGAGCACCGTTCGCCTGTACGGAGAGTTCCGCGGAGCGTGGGAGTTCCATCACTCCGCGTGACCGACCGGATGTCATCGTCCGTTTACATGACGTCCGTTGCGAGATGTCCGATTCGGGGTATAGCGTCGGCGGCAACCGACATCGAGGGAAGGCACTTCGCCATGGCCACCACGCTCACCCGCGCGCTCCGTCAGCCGCTCACCTGGCTGGTAGTCGCTGCGATGGTGCTGTTGTCCCTCTTGGCGCTCGAGTCGACGGGCAGCAAGCACGCGCCGAGCATCGTGCCGCTGAAGATCGTCTCGCACTCGCATGAAGGCGAGGGCGGGGATGGCGAGGGCGACGGACACCACAAGCACTGCACCGACGGCCACGGCAAGGACGGCGAGAAGAACAAGCACTGCCGTGGCATCTCAGGTGGCGAGGGCGACGGCGATGGCGGTGGTGACGGCGGCCACGGCGGCCACGGCCACGGCCACGGCGGCCACAACTAACCTGTACAAACTGACATCGGCGACGGGGGGTCGGGCGACAACAGTCGACCGGCCCCCCGTTTGCTTTGTTCGAGCCACCTCCAGACAAGCGGGCGGCGCCGCACCGCTTAGGAGCCCGACTTGTGACTGAGGCATCGACCCGAAGAGCGCACCCGGCTGAGCACCCGGCCGGCGTTCGGCGCGATCTTCGGATCGGTGTCGCGTCCCCGTCTCGGCGGGCGCCACGCAATGCCACCGCCGCACTCGCGGACATCAACCAGACACCGGCGACACGCTGGCTGCGCGACTACAAGCGCACGGCAGTCGCCGCGGACCTCGTCGTCATCCTGCTCGCCGACCTGCTTGGCATGTGGCTGCGCTTCGGCATCTGGCAGTCGCCGGCGGAGGTCGCCGCCGAGACGAAGCTCTCGTTCCACGTCGCGATCTTCGCGGTCCCGCTCGCCTGGATGCTCGCGACGGCGTCCGCGGGTTGCTACGACGTGCGGTTCCTCGGCACCGGGTCCGACGAGTTCAAGCGGATGCTCAATGCGTGCGTCCGGGTCGCGGCAGGCATCGGACTTGTCTGCTATCTGTCCAAGACCGATCTGTCCCGCGGCTACGTCGCGACGACACTGTTCATCGGCACCATCGGGTTGGGTCTCAGCCGCTACGCACTGCGCAAATACGTCCATCGGCTGCGGCGCAAAGGCAAGTGGTCGCAGCGCGTCCTCGCCGTCGGCACCGGCACGACCGTCGCCGAGCTCGTGCAGGTCACCCGCGCCGAGCCCTACGCCGGTTTCACCGTCGTCGCCGCATGCCTCAGCAACGGCAGCAGCGGCATCGCCGATGCGTTGCGCGAGGCGAAGATCCCGGTGCTCGGCGGCATCGACGCGGTCGACGACGCCGTACGGCTCTGTGAAGCGGACACCGTCGCGGTCACCACGTCCCCCGAGATCGGCAGCAAGTGGCTCACCCGCCTCGCCTGGCGGCTCGAGGGCAGCGGCGTCGCGCTCGCCGTCGCACCCGCGCTCACCAACGTCGCCGGTCCGCGCATCGCGATCCGCCCAGTTGCCGGGCTGCCGCTGCTCCACGTCGAGGAGCCGGAGCTCTCCGGCGGCGCGCGCCTCGTCAAGACGGTGTTCGAGCGCGTCCTCGCGGCGGTGGCGCTGTTCTTCCTCGCGCCCGCGATGCTCCTCGTCGCGATCGGGATCAAGGTGGATTCGGCCGGACCTGTCTTCTTCCGCCAGGAGCGCGTCGGGCAGAACGGCAAGCCGTTCCGCCTGTTCAAGTTCCGCTCGATGCGTGAGGACGCGGAACGCGTCATCGTCGACCTCCGCGGGAGCAACGAGGCCGACCCGACCGGCTACCTGTTCAAGATCCGCCGCGACCCGCGGGTCACCCGCGTCGGCCGCTGGATCCGTCGCTACTCCATCGACGAGCTGCCGCAACTCGTCAACGTCCTTCGCGGTGACATGGCCCTCGTCGGCCCGCGCCCGCCGCTGCCGTCCGAGGTCGAGCGTTACGGCGCGGACCTGCGCCGCCGCCTCGTCGTCAAGCCCGGCATCACCGGCCTGTGGCAGGTCAGCGGTCGCTCCGACCTCAGCTGGGACGACGCGGTGCGCCTCGACCTCTACTACGTCGAGAACTGGTCACTCGCCCTCGACCTGCAGATCCTCTGGAAGACCGTCTTCGCGGTCGCGCTCGCCCGCGGCGCCTACTGAGCCCCGGCTAACAGGCGCTCAGAGCCGGATGTGCCGCTCCGGCTCCCCGCCGTCGTGGGAGTGCGCGTCCAGGAACGCCACCACCTCCGGCCGCGGCATCGTGCGAGCGTGATCGGCCGGCTCGATCGTCAACGTGAGATCGCACTGCCGGCACACGAGCTGCTCGACCCCGGACTGCGTGCGGACGATGACGAGCGCGCTGCCGCCCAGCGCCCCGGACGCCGGGTGCAGGCCTGATCCGGCGACGGGCACGCGCCCAGCTCGCTCCTCCGGCTCGGATGCGTTCGGCTGGGCCGGGGGCGTGCCGTCCGGCGCACCGGGAAGAACAACCACGTGCGGCCGAGCGGCTCGCCGGCGCATCCGGTGCTGATGGGCCACGAGGGCGAGCACAGTCGCCAGGGCGGCAGACGCCGCGAGCCAGATCGCTACAGCCAGTAGCACGTGAACGGTCATTCAGCCGCCGTCTCAACGCACATCATCTGGCACACCGGTTTCTGGGGTCCCACCAGCATGCACGTCTTTCCCCGCCGTGGGAAGTGTAAGCGTGGATAAGCCGGACAAAGCAGGCCCGATTCGTCTGATCAATGTGCCGGAAGGGCCATTGCGCAGGGGTGTACCAATGGCTACGCTGAGTGACTCGTAGTACGAGTTTTAGCTTCACCGGCACGGCCGAGCCGGGATCCACGCCCCCTCGCCTGTCCGAGCGTCTCGAGGGGGTAGTCGTGCGGGAGTCGGCGGCGCGTCGCACGCTCGCCGCTGCCCGCCGCCTTCAGGCGCAGCAATCCGATGCGTCGGTGCCGTCCCCCCGAGACATCGCGCGCAGCGCCGACGACGACTCGACCGACCCGCTGCTGCGGCTCCTCGAACTCCCCCGCCCGCTCGCCCAGCCGCTCGACGGCCGCCCCCGCTGGCAGCGCCGCTACACGCTCTTCCTCTTCACCTCCGACGTCTTCGCGGCGGTCGGCGGGCTGCTTCTCGCCGTACTCATCGACCTCGACAAGACGGTCGGCCCCGCGTGGTGGATGACGTTCTTGTGGCCGGCGCTCGTCGTCGCCGCCAACGGCACGACCCGCTCCTACGAGCCGCGGTTCTGGGGCAGCGGCAACGAGGAGTTCCGCCGGGTGTTCGACGCCGGTGTCCGGCTGCTCGCCGCCGGTGGCCTCGTCACCATGACCTGGCACCTCCACGGGCTGCGCACGTTCGTGATCGTCGGCATCCCGCTGACCGTGGCGCTCGGCGTCGGCGGTCGCTACCTCATGCGGCAGCTGCTGCTCGCGCTACGCCGCCGCAACGTCTGCCAGCACCGCGTCATCCTCGTCGGCCGCGAGCGGTCGGTTGCCGAGTTCACCGCCCGCGTGCGGTCCGAGCCGGCGTGCGGCCTGCGCATCGTCGGGGCCTGCGTCGACAACGCCCGCGGTACGACGGTGGGCGACGTGCCGGTCGTCGGTGACAGCACGACGATCCAGGACGCGGTCGACGCGACCGGCGCCGACACCGTCGCGGTGACGTCGTTCAACGAGCTCTCCCAGGAAGACGTGCGCAAGCTGTCGTGGGAGCTCGAGCACACCCGCGCGACGCTGATGGTCGCGCCGCGGCTGACCGACGTGAGCGGACCGCGGTTGACAGTGCGACCGGTGGCCGGCGTACCCATGCTCAACATCGAGCCGCCGGAGTTCCGCGGCGCGCGGCGCATCATCAAGGGCGCGTTCGACCGCGTCGCCGCAGCGGTGCTCGTCTTCCTGCTGCTGCCCGTGCTCGTCGGCATCGCTCTCGCGATCCGGCTGACGAGCCGCGGGCCGGCGCTGTTCCGCCAGGAACGCATCGGGCTGCACGGCCAGAACTTCACGATGTTCAAGTTCCGCACCATGGTCGTCGACGCGGAGCAACGGCTCAACGAGCTCGTCGCGCTCAACGAAGGCAGCGGGCTGCTGTTCAAGATCCGGCGTGACCCGCGCGTGACGTCGGTCGGCCGGTGGCTCCGCCGGCTCAGTCTCGACGAGCTGCCGCAGCTGTTCAACGTCCTCACCGGCGACATGTCTTTGGTCGGGCCGCGGCCGCCGCTCGCGAGCGAGGTCAGCGGTTATGAGGACGAGGTCTATCGGCGCCTGCTCGTGAAGCCCGGCCTCACCGGCCTGTGGCAGGTCAGCGGCCGCTCGGACATCGCGTGGGCCGAGGCCGTGCGCCTCGACCTCTTCTACGTCGAGAACTGGTCGCTCACCCTCGACCTCGCGATCCTCTGGCGGACGCTCAACGCGGTGCTCCGCGCCCGCGGCGCCTACTGAGTTCATCGCGCGCCGGGCCGCCCTGTAACGGTCGAGGCATATGTGGCGATATATAGCCACCCAGCAGCTCGGCCCCCAGGAGCGACGTGTCGGACCTGCATCCCGGAATGGGGCTGGTCGGCGAGGACGGCTACGTGCACGCGACCCAGCGCGGCATCGTCGGCTACCGCGCCGTGTGTGGCGCCGGCCACGTGATCATCAACCTGGAAGGCGAGTTCGATCCGGACGACCGGCTCGCCTGCCCGAAGTGCGCGGAGCGGCA
>JAFAQI010000024.1 GCA_019246495.1 Frankiales bacterium
GATGCCCATAAGGACCGGACGTGCCGCTGCCGGCGTGCCGCCTTCGGAGACCACCCGACGGTTCTCCTCCTCGAACTTGGGCCGCTCGGCCAGCTCGCCGGGAAGGAGCTCGGTGTCACCCGACTCGAGGATGTTCACTCGCTTGAGCATCTGGCGAATGATGATCTCGATGTGCTTGTCGTGGATTGTCACACCCTGCGAGCGGTAAACGTCCTGCACTTCCTTGACGAGGTGTAGCTGGACCGCCCGCGGGCCGAGGATGCGAAGCACCTCGTGCGGGTCGACGGCACCCGCATGCAACTGCTCGCCGACCTCGACGTGCTGGCCTTCCTCGACGCGCCACTGACCGCGAGCGCGCTCTGACTCGGCGTCGTACCAGCGCCACGACAGCATGCGCTTCGGGATGCCGTACTCGACCGGGTCGGCACCGTCGTCGGGAGTGACGACGATCTTGGCGGTCTTGTCGGTCTCCTCGATCTTCACGCGACCGGCGACCTCGCTGATCGGCGCGCGGCCCTTCGGGTGCCGGGCCTCGAATAGCTCGACCACACGCGGCAGACCGTGCGTGATGTCCTCACCCGCGACACCGCCGGTGTGGAACGTACGCATCGTCAGCTGCGTGCCCGGCTCACCAATCGACTGGGCGGCGATGATGCCAACCGCCTCGCCGACGTCGACGAGCTTGCCGGTCGCGAGCGACCGCCCGTAGCACTTCGCGCAGATGCCGACCTTGGAGTCGCAGGTCAGCACGCTGCGCACCCGGACCTCGGTGACGCCGCGCTCGACCAGCTTGCCGATGAGCACGTCGCCGAGGTCGGCGCCGGCCTCGGCCAGCGTCTCCTTGCCCTCGGTCACCGTCTCGGAGAGCGTCCGCGCATAGACGCGGTTCTCGACGTTCTCCCGGTCGAGCACCGTCTCGCCGCCCGGACCCTCGATCGCGATCGGTACGACGATGCCGCGCTCCGTGCCGCAGTCCTCCTCGCGGACGATGACGTCCTGCGACACGTCGACAAGGCGACGGGTGAGGTAACCGGAGTCGGCGGTCCGCAGCGCGGTGTCCGCCAGACCCTTCCGGGCGCCGTGCGTCGAGATGAAGTACTCGAGCACAGTGAGACCCTCGCGGAAGTTGTTCTTGATGGGCCGCGGGATGATCTCGCCCTTCGGGTTGGCCACCAGGCCACGCATGCCGGCGATCTGCTGGACCTGCAGCATGTTTCCTCGCGCACCCGAGCCGACCATCATCTGGATCGGGTTGAAGCGGGGGAAGTTCTCCTGCATCTTGCGCGCGACCTCAGTCGTCGCGCGGGTCCAGATCTCGATGAGCTCCTGGCGACGCTCGTCGTCGGTGATGACACCGCGCTCGTACTGCTTCTGAACCTTCTCCGCCTGGTCCTCGTAGCGGGAGAGGATCTCCTGCTTGTCCGGCGGCGTGACGACGTCGGAGATGGCGATGGTGACGCCGGCGCGGGTGGCCCAGCGGAAGCCGGCCTCCTTGAGCGCGTCGAGGGACGCCGCCACCTGGACCTTCGGGTAGCGCTCGGCGAGGTCGTTGACGATCTCGCCCAGCTGCGCCTTCTTCACCTCGTGGTCGATGAACGGGTAGTCCTCCGGCATCGCCTCGTTGAACAGGCACCGGCCCAGCGTCGTCTCGAGCAGGAGCGGCTGCCCCGGCTCCCAGTCCTCGGCCACCTCGAGCGGCCGGCTGGCGGTGTCATTGCCCCGCTGCACGGCCGGGCGCACCGCGCCACTCTCGTCAGGAGCAGCAGCCGGTACGTCGTCGATGCGGATCCGCACCTTTGCCTGCAGGTCGAGCTCACGCGTGTCGTAGGCCATGACGGCTTCCGACACCGAGCCGAACACGCGACCTTCGCCGGTCGCCCCGTCGCGCTGGGTCGTCAGGTAGAACAGCCCGAGCACCATGTCCTGCGTCGGCGACGTGATCGGTCGACCGTGTGCCGGCGACAGGATGTTGTTGCTCGACAGCATGAGGATGCGGGCCTCGGCCTGCGCCTCCGCGGACAGCGGCAGGTGCACGGCCATCTGGTCACCGTCGAAGTCGGCGTTGAACGCCGTGCAGACGAGCGGGTGGATCTGGATGGCCTTGCCCTCGACCAGCTGCGGCTCGAAGGCCTGG
>JAFAQI010000236.1 GCA_019246495.1 Frankiales bacterium
AAGGTGTCGAGCAGGACGTCGCCTACCCCGAGCGGATCGTTCGCGTCTTCGAGCGACCGGCCCATCTGGGCGAGCTGCTCGAGTTCGTATCGACGACGGCGGAGCTCTCGCTCGTTGACAGCGGCGAGTGTCGAGATCGTGAGCGTCAGGATCCACAGCGCGACGATGAAGGCGATGATCCGGTACCACTCGAGCGTCGACGAGTCGCCGGTGATGAAGTTCGCGCGCATCGCATAGAACACGACCAGTTGCAGCAACGAGTGCCACAGCGCGAGCTTCACCCCGGTGCGGTACGACGCCAGCAGCGTCACGGCACCGAGGTGCACGAGGATGAGGTAGCGCAGCGACCCGTTCGACCCGCCCGTCAGGTACGACGCCCACGCCAGGTAGACGCCGTCGAGCATGAGCAGGCCGCCGAACAACCACAGCCCGCGCCGGCGCATCAGCCGCCAGAGGCCCTCGGCGAGCAGGCAGACGACGAGATAGGCCAGCGCGAAAGCGCCGACAACCGCGAAAGGCTTACGCAAACCGCCGGGCAGCAGCGCGGCGTCGAGCACGGTGGCGCCCGCCAGCACCGCTCGAAGCACCCGCAGATAGAGCAGGCGTTCGTCGAGCGATACGACGTCGTTGCCGCGGGACCCGACGGCACTCACCGGTCTGCTCCTCGACTGGGGGGAGGAAGGAACTCAACTGTGTCATCGGCAGCAACCGACGCCAGGGCAAGTTTCGGATCGCGGCGATCTATCCGGTTCTGCATGATCAGGAACAGCAGTACGACGAACAGCAGCAGCAGCGGGAAGCCGGTGCCGCCGCCGGCGTGGCTCACCGCGTTGACCACGCCCTGGACGGCGGAGGTGACGTTCTCGGTGAACCGGTCGTGGATGGCGGGCAGCAGGCCGGCCGCCTCCGGGATCACCGACTGGACCGCGTGCTTGACGCCCGAGCGGGCGATCCGGCCGAGCTGGTTGATCCGGTTGATCGTCTGCTGGACGACGCCCGGTGAGGACGGCTGGCGTGGGTGGTGTCCGCCGCCGTGGTGTCCGCCGGTGCCGGGAGTCGTCGGGCCGCTGGGAGGCGGCGGGGGCGGGCCGCCGCCGCCGTTCGAGGGTTTCGTCCCGAGCTGGTACGTGACGACGAGGGGCGAGCTGAGGTTGCCGGCCGCGTCGATGGCGACGATCCGGACCGTATAGGTGCCGTGGGGACGGCCGCTCAGGTCGAACGTCACCGCACCCTTGCAGCTCTTGGTGGCGATGACGGTGCCGTCGTGCCAGAGCTGGCAGCGGCCCATGGTGCCGTTCGGCAGGGTGAAGCCCCAGAACGGTGACGTGTTCGTCGACGGCGTCGGCGAGTGGTAGTCGAGGCGAGGTGTCGCCGGCGACGTCGTGTCAAAGACGTACGTCGACACCGACTCCGCACTGACGTTGCCGGCGCGGTCGGTCGCGGTCACCCGCAGGGTGTAGGTGCCGTCGGGCAGGCCGGCGAGGGAGAACACGCCGTTCGCGGGACAGGCGGCCGGGCCCCAGATCACCTTGCGCCCGCGGAGGAGCGTGCAGGTGAGCAGCGCACCGCGCGGCCCGGTGATGATCCACCGCGGCGTCGGCGAGTTGTCCGGTGAGCGCGGCGGCACGACGGTCGGTGGCACCGGCGCGGTGCGGTCCAGGTCGAAGTCGGACCTCGCCGGGGCGCTGTTGTTGCCGGCGGCGTCGGTGACAACGACCGTCAGCGTGTAGTTGCCGTCCGGCAACGCGCGCAGGTTCGCCACGAACGGCGAGGTGCACGCCACCGGACCGATGACCACCGCACCCGCCGCGTTCGTCACCGTGCAGACGGCCGTGGCGCCCGGTTCAGCGGTCCAGATCCAGGTGGGGGTCTCAATCGGTGACGGGCTGGCCGGCGCCGTGATGACGGCTGCGTCCGGCGCGACTGTGTCGAGGACATAGACGACCGTGGTCGACTGGCCGACGTTGCCGGCCGCGTCCGTCGCGACGACGGTGATCTCGAACTCGCCGTCGGCGAGACCGGACAGGTCCAGCGTCCCGTCGGCCGGGCACGGCCCTGACGACACCGGCTGGAAGTAGCGCTCGATGGTGCAGGTCAGCGTCGCGCCCGGCTCGGTTGAGAACGTGAGGGTCGGTGTGCGGTCGTTGCCCGGAGTCGGCGGTGTGCCGACACCCGGTGCGGCCGGGCCGACTGTGTCGAGGGTGTAGTTGAACGTCGCGGTCCTGACGTTGCCCGCGGCGTCCCGCACGGTAACCGACAGCGCGTAGGTGCCGTCGGCGAGGCCGGTCAGGTCGAGCGAAGCCCCCGTGGCCGAGCAGCTGACGACGCGCGCGCCGCCCGTCGCGGCACAGGTCAGGGATGTCACGTCCGCGTCGACACCCGCGACGCCGAACGTGGGTGTCGGGTTCTTGTCCAGCGCCTTGCCGCGGCTGATGGTGGGAGTGGTCAGCGTCGTGTCGAGGGTGTAGTTGAAGCTGGCCGACCGGACGTTGCCCGCGTTGTCGGTGACGGTGACGGTCACGACGTAGACATCGTCCGGGCCGGTGATCGACAGCGTGACGCCCGTCGCGGTGCACGACGTCACCGTCGCGACACCGGTGACGGTGCAGCTAACCGATGCGACATCCGGGTCCACTGAGCCGACCGCAAACGTCGGCGTCGTCGTGTTGTCGAGTGCCCGTGCCCGGGTGACCGTCGGTGTGGTGAGCGTGGTGTCGAGGGTGTAGCTCAGCGATGTGGTCCGGATGTTGCCGGCACGGTCGCGGACCGTGACCGTCACCGTGTAGCTGCCGTCGCTGCCGCTGATCGACAGCGCCACTCCGGTGGCGGTGCACGAGGTGACAGCCGCACCAGCCGACGCCGTACAGGTCACCGAGACGACGTCGGGGTCGACTCCGGATACGGCGAAGATCGGTGTCGTCGTGTTGTCGGTGGTCTTGGCCCGCGAGATCGTCGGTGTGGTGAGCGTCGTGTCGAGGGTGTAGTCGAACGATGCCGAGCGGACGTTGCCGGCCCGGTCGGTCACGGTCACAGTGACCGTGTAGACACCGTCGGCGGCGCTCGTCAGGTCGAGCGTGACCCCGGTCGCGGTGCACGAGCTCACTCGGCTGCCCGTGCCGGTAACGGCGCAGGTCACGGTCACGACGTCCGGGTCGACCCCGCTGACGGTGAAGGTCGGCGACGTCGCGTTGTCGAGCGCCCGCGGCCGTGTCACTGCCGGCGTGCTCAGTGTCGTGTCGAGGGTGTAGGCGAAGCTCGCCGTGCGCACGTTGCCCGCCGCATCAGTGACGTTCACCGTGACGGTGTAGCTGCCGTCGCCACCGGTGATCGAGAGCGCGACACCCGACGCCGTGCAGGAGCTCACGGTGGCCCCGGCCGACACGCTGCACGCAACAGTCACCACGTCGGGGTCGACGCCGCTGACCGTGAACGCAGGTGCGCTGTCGTTGTCGATGGCCTTGGCCCGGCTGATCGTCGGCCGGGTCAGCGTGGTGTCCAAGGTGTAGTCGAACGAGGCGGACCTGACGTTGCCGGCGACGTCGCGAACGGTGACCGTGACCGTGTAGGTGCCGTCGGCCGCTGCGCTGAGGTCGAGCGTCACGCCGGTGCTGGTGCACGACGTGACCCGAGTGCCCACGCCGGTGACTGCGCACGTCACCGAGACGACGTCGGGGTCGACCCCGCTGACCGTGAACGACGGAGCGGTCGCGTTGTCCAGCGCACGGCCGCGGGTGACGGTCGGCGTGCTGAGTCCCGTGTCCAGCGTGTAGTCAAAGGTGCCGGTGCGGACGTTGCCGGCGGCGTCGGTGACCGTCACCGAGACGGTGTAGGTGCCGTCACCCGCGGCGGTCAGGTCCAGCGTCACACCGGAGGCCGAGCAGGCGGTGACCTGCGCACCGGTGCCCGTGACGGCGCAGGACACCGAGACCACGTCACTGTCGACTCCACTCACCGCGAACGACGGCCCGGTGTTGTTGTCGATCGACTTCGCGCGGCTGACGGTCGGCGTGGTCAGGGTCGTGTCGAGGGTGTAGGCGAACGTCGCTGTGCGCGTGTTGCCGGCAGCGTCGGTCACGGTGACCGACACGGTGTGTACGCCGTCCGCCGCGCCGCTGAGGTCGATGGTGACGCCCACCGCCGTGCAGGAACTGACCGTCGCGCCGGCGCCGGTCACCGCGCACGAGACGGAGACGACGTCCGGGTCGACGCCCGAGATGGTGAACGACGGGGCGGTCGCCTTGTCCAGAGACTTGGGACGGCTGAGCACCGGCGTCGCGAGGGTGGTGTCGAGCGTGTAGGCGAAGGTCCCGGTCCTCGTGTTACCTGCCGCGTCGGTCACCGTGACCGAAATGGTGTAGGTGCCGTCGCCTCCCGTGATGGAGATGCGCGCGCTGGCTGCGGAGCAGGACGTGACCGTGGCTCCGGCGGACACCGTGCACGTCACGGACGTGACGTCCGGGTCCACCCCGCTCACGACGAAGCTCGGCGTCGTGTTGTGGTCCAGCGCCTTGGCGCGTGAGACGGTCGGCGTAGTGAGGGTGGTGTCGTACGTGTAGGTGAAGTTGCCGCTGCGGGTGTTGCCGGCGGCGTCCGTGACAGTGACCGTGACGGTGTAGGACCCGTCGCCTCCCGTGATGTCGAGCGTCACTCCGGTGGATGTGCACGCGGTCACCGTTGCGCCGCCCGTCACGGAACAGCTCACCGTGACGACGTCCGGGTCGACGCCGCCGACCGTGAACGCCGGGTTCGCGGTGTTGTCGACGGCCTTGGCCCGCGTGACGACGGGGGTCGTCAATGTGGTGTCGAGCGTGTAGTCGAAGGAGCCGGTCCTGACGTTGCCGGCCGCGTCGCGCACGGTCACGGTGACCGTGTAGGTCCCGTCCGCCGCCAGGCTCAGGTTGATCGTCACGCCGGACGCGGTGCACGCGCTGACGGTGTTCCCCGCCCCCGAGACCGTGCAGGTGACCGACACGACGTCTCCGTCGACACCGCTGACCGAGAAGGCGGGTGCCCGAAAGTTGCCCAGTGTCGCACCGGCGACCGTCGGAGTCGTGAGCGTCGTGTCGAGGGTGTAGGTGAAGGTGCCGGTCTTCGTGTTGCCGGCGGCGTCCGTGACCACCACGGAGACGACGTAGGGACCGTCGCTCCCGGTGATCGAGATCGTCACCTTCGTCGCCGTACACGCCGTGAGGGTGGCACCGGCGGAGACCGAGCAGGTGATCGAGACCACGTCCGGGTCGATGCCGGAGACCCCGAAGCTGGGCGTCGTGTTGTGGTCGAGCGCCTTTGGCCGGGCCACCGTCGGTTGCGACAGCGTCCTGTCCAGCGTGTAGTCGAACGTGCCGCTCTTGGTGTTGCCGGCCGCGTCGGTCACCGTGACGGTCACCGTGTAGGTGCCGTCCCCGCCGGTGATCGAGACGTTCACCCCGGACGACGTGCACGACGTCACCGTCGCGCCGGCCGACACGGCGCAGGAGACCGAGACCACGTCGGGGTCGACCCCGCCGACCGTGAACGACGGTGCCGGGTCGTTGTCGAGGGACTTGGCCCGCGAAAGCGTCGGCTTCGTCAGAGCCGTGTCGAGCGTGTAGTCGAACGTCCCGCTCCTGGTGTTGCCGGCGGCGTCGGTGACGGTGACGGTGACCGTGTAGGTGCCGTCCCCACCGGTGATCGAGATCCTCGTGCTCGTCGCCGAGCAGGCCGTCACCGTGGCGCCCGCTGTGACCGTGCAGGAGACCGAGACCACGTCCGGGTCCACCCCGCCCACGGCGAAGGTGGGCGCCGTGTTGTTGTCCAGGGCCTTGAGCCGGGAAACAGTGGGCGTCGCGAGCGTGGTGTCGAGCGTGTAGTCGAACGTGCCGGTCTTCGTGTTTCCGGCCGCATCGGTCACGGTGACCGAGACCGTGTAGGTGCCGTCACCGCCCGTGACCGAGAGGCTCACCGCGGACGAGGTGCACGACGTAACGGTCGCGCCGGCCGACACGGTGCAGGTGACCGACACGACGTCCGGGTCGACCCCGCTGACCGTGAACGAGGGCGACGCGTTGTTGTCGGTTGCCTTGGCGCGGGACACGGTCGGTTTCGTCAGCGTTGTGTCGAGCGTGTAGTCGAACGTCCCGGTGCGGGTGTTGCCGGCGGCGTCGGTCACCGTGACCGACACCGTGTAGGTGCCGTCTCCACCCGTGACCGAGAGGTTCACCCCGGACGAAGTGCACGACGTGACGGTCGCGCCGGCCGACACCGCGCAGGTGACCGACACGACGTCCGGGTCGACTCCGCTCACCGTGAACGACGGGGTCGGGTCCTTGTCGAGCGCCTTCGCCCGCGAGAGCGTCGGGCTGGTCAGGGCCGTGTCGAGCGTGTAGGCGAACGTGCCGGTCTTCGTGTTGCCGGCGGCGTCGGTCACCGTGACGGACACCGTGTAGGTGCCGTCCCCGCCGGTCACCGAGATGCTGACGCCGGACGACGTGCAGGAGGTCACCGTCGCCCCCGCCGACACGGTGCACGACACGGACACGACGTCCGGGTCCACCCCGGTCACCGCGAACGAGGGCGAGCTCACGCGGTCCAGCGCCTTCGGCCGCGAGACCGTGGGCTTCGTCAGGGTGGTGTCGAGGGTGTAGGCGAAGGTGCCCGTCTTGGTGTTGCCTGCCGCATCGGTCACGGTCACCGACACGGTGTAGGTGCCGTCGCCGCCGGTGACCGAGATGCTCACTCCGGACGAAGAGCAGGCCGTGACGGTTGCCCCCGCCGACACGGTGCAGGTGACCGAGACGACGTCCGGGTCGACTCCACTGACCGTGAACGACGGCGTCGAGTCCTTGTCGAGCGCCTTGGCCCGCGAGACGGCCGGCTTGGTGAGGGCCGTGTCGAGGGTGTAGTCGAACGTTCCCGTCTTGGTGTTGCCGGCGCCGTCGGTCACCGTCACCGACACGGTGTAGGTGCCGTCGCTGCCGGTGATGGCGATGGTGACCCCGGTCGCCGTGCACGACGTGACCGTCGCCCCCGCCGACACGGTGCATGACACGGACACGACGTCCGGGTCCACCCCCGCCACCGTGAACGACGGCGAGGTCAGGTGGTCCAGCGCCTTCGCCCGCGAGACCGTCGGTTTCGTCAGGGTTGTGTCGAGGGTGTAGTCGAACGTCCCGGTCCGGGTGTTTCCCGCGGCGTCGGTCACCGTGACCGACACGGTGTAGGTGCCGTCCCCGCCCGTGACCGAGATGCCCACCCCGGACGACGTGCACGAGGTCACGGTCGCGCCGGCCGAGACCGCGCAACTGACGGACACGACGTCCGGGTCCACGCCGGTGACGGCGAACGAGGGCGCCGAGCTGACGTCGACGGCCCGGGCGCGGGAGACCGTCGGCGTCGTCAGCGTGCCGTCGTACGTGTAGTCGAAAGTGTCCGACCGGGTGTTGCCCGCGGCGTCGGTCACG
>JAFAQI010000237.1 GCA_019246495.1 Frankiales bacterium
CGCGAGCCAGACAAATTCGACGATGGCGCTGCCGTCGTCGCCCGCCGGCCGCCTCATCGTGGCTCCAGCAGCGCATGGCCGGTGGCATGCACAGACGGGCCGAACGGAAGGAACCATGCGAGCAGCGGCAGGCGGGCGTTCACGGTAACGGTCACCACCGGAACGCCGGCGGCCGTGTCCTGTTGTGCGGGTGCCGTTGCCTTGGCATAGGCACCACCGAGCGACTGCCGGATCAAGTCGTTTGCGCGATCGGCTCCCGCTTGCGGATCGGCAACGTCGGCATTGGCGCCGTACCGCGCTCCTTCGGCAGCGCAGGCGGCCAACACGTTGCGCACGTGGAAGTCGATGCCGAGCTGGACGACGGCAAGGAACAGAAAGGTGACGAGCGTCCCGACGAGGACGAAGTCGACCGCTGCCGACCCACGGTCGGGCTGGTCGCGGCTCACTTGCTGTTGGGGTCACCCGAGATGTTGAGCGCGCTGCCGAGCATGCTCGACAGCTTCGGCTCCGCAATGACCCACAGCGCCATCACGATGCCGACCGTCATCAGCGTGATGAGCACCCAGCCGGGAACGTCGCCGCGGTCGCGGCCGCCGGTTGTGACCCGGCGTCGTAGCAGTTGCCAGAGTTCCATCAGCAACATGGGCGGTCCTTCCTGTGTTCAGGGCACGGAGAGGGAGAGGTCGTAGAACCCGGGGAAGAGCGCGAAGACGATCGTCACCGGCAGCACCAGGAAGACAACGGGCAGCAGCATGGCGATTTCCTTGCGCCCGCCTGCCTCGAGCAACGCCCGGCGTCCTTGCTCGCGTACGTCGACCGCTTGCGCGCGGAGGACATCTGCGAGCGGCGTGCCGCGCTCGACGGCGATCGCCATTCCGTCGACGAACCGAGCGAGCGAGGGAAGGGAGGAGCGCGACGCCATTGCCTCCAGCGCGCTGACGAGTGATGCGCCGGAGCGGGCGTCGGCCAGAGCGCGGCCCAGCTCGCGAGCCAGCTCGCCGGAGGACAGCCGGGTCACGCGATCCAGCGCACCGACGGCTCCCTCCCCGGCGGCGACGCTCAGCGCGAGAAGCTCGGCGATCGTCGGGAACTCCGCCAGCATTCGCTGCTCTCGGCGTCGCACCGAGGCGGTGAGAACGCGATCGCGAGCGACGAGGCCACCGGCTGCGAAGGCGAGCGCGAGCACGGTGAATGCCGCCGGCCCGCCTCTGCCACGCGCCGCGGCGGCAAGCGCCACGAGGAGTCCGACGATCAGGCTGCCGCTCGCCCAGAGCAGCTGCTCGACCCGGAACTCCTCGACGGTCAGCGATGCACCGGCCTGCTCGAGGCGGCGCCGTACCGATGTCGTGCCGCCGAGGATGCGATCGATGACGCGCGCGCCATCCCGAAGCGCGGGCGCCAGCAGCCGCTCCAGTGTCGGGAACGGTGTGAGCGCTCGTCGGTCGTCGAGGAGCCGGGAAGGTCGCGGGGCATCGCGGAGATAAGGAGCGAGCCGCTCGGTCAGGCCGGGCCGGCGCATCGGCGGGGTCGCGCGCACGGCGATGACAGCGCCGGCGACTGTCGTCAGACCGAGGCCGGCGCCGATGACCGCGGCCGTCATCGCAGCACTCGCTCTTCGTCGGGCAACCGCGCGATGCGGAGCATGAGCCGATAGGCGAGCAGTGAGACTCCTCCGCCGACGAGCAGGACGAGCACGCCCGACGCGGTGTCGTAGGCAGCGACCGTCTGCGGCCGCAGGGCGAGCAGGCCCAGCACCGCCCACGGCGCGGCGAGGGCAAGTCGCGCCGCGTTGACGGTCCAGCCCTGCCTCGTCTCGAGCTCGGCGCGGGTGCGCGCGTCCTCGCGAAGGAACTGCGACAGCGTGCGAAGGAGCCGCCCGAGATCGCTCCCACCCACCTCGCGGGCGACTCGCAGGGACTCGACCATGCGGTCGGCGACAGGGTCGGCGAGGTTGTTCTTGAGGCGGTCGAGACACTCGCCGAAGCGGCCGGTCGCACGGTAGTCCTCGCTGAAGATGCGGAACGGTTCCTGGAGTTGCGCCGGGCCGCGCTGTGCGAGCTGAGCGACGGCCTCGGGCAACGACAGGCCGGCCCGCACCGCAGAGGCGAGGTTGTCGACGACGTCCGGCCAGAGT
>JAFAQI010000108.1 GCA_019246495.1 Frankiales bacterium
CGACCATGAGGCCGACCTGTTGTTTGTCGGCACGCCCGTTTCCGGTCACGGATGCCTTCACCTCACTCGGCGTGTGCAATGCGACGGGAAGGCCGGCGCGAGCCGCGCAGGTGATCGCGACGGCGGCCGCTTGCGCGGTGCCCATCACCGTGCGGACGTTGTGCTGGGAGAACACCCGCTCGACCGCGACGACGTCGGGCCGGTGGCGACCGATCCACTGCTCGATCTCGACCTCGAGCGCGAGCAGGCGCCGCGCGATGTCATCACCCGCGGGGGTCCGGACGACGTCGAACGCCACCGGCCGCAACGCGCGTCCCGGCGTACCGTCGACCACGCCCAGGCCACAGCGGGTGAGGCCGGGGTCGACGCCTAGGACGCGCATCGCAGCCAGCCGCGCAGCGGCGTCCGAGCAGGCAATGTCTCCGAACACATGTTCTAGACGCTAGGCCACCATGCCGAGGTTCCGGCGCAGCGACACACCCCCTGCCGTTGAGCGTTGGGGGGTCAGCCGGCGACGGACTCCAGCACGTCGTCGGAGACGTCGAAGTTGGCCCAGACGTTCTGTACGTCGTCGCTGTCCTCGAGCGCGTCGACGAGCCGCAGCACCTTGCGCCCGGTCTCGTCGTCGAGCGGCACCGAGACCGATGGCAGGAACGAGACGTCCGCCGACTCGACCGCGATCCCGGCGGACTCCAACGCGAGCCGCACGGCATGCGCGTCGGTGGCCTCGGAGGTGACCTCGAACATCTCGCCGAGGTCGTTCACCTCTTCGGCGCCGGCGTCGAGCACCGCACCCAGCACGTCGTCCTCGCTCAGCTCGCCACCGCCCTCGGCGGTTTTGGGCACGAGCACGACGCCCTTGCGGTTGAACAGGTATGACACCGAACCGGGGTCGGCAAGCGATCCGCCGTTACGGGTGAACGCGGTGCGGACCTCGGACGCAGCACGGTTGCGGTTGTCGGTGAGGCACTCGACCAGGACGGCGACACCACCCGGTCCGTAGCCCTCGTACATGATGGACTCGTAGTCGGCGCCGCCTGCGTCGAGACCGGCTCCCCGGCGTACGGCACGGTCGATGTTGTCGTTGGGCACCGAGCTGCTCTTCGCCTTCTGGATGGCGTCGGCGAGAGTCGGGTTGCCTGCCGGGTCGCCGCCGCCGGTCCGCGCGGCCACCTCGACGTTCTTGATGAGCTTCGCGAACAGCTTGCCGCGCCGCGCGTCGACGACCGCCTTCTTGTGCTTCGTCGTCGCCCACTTGGAATGGCCGCTCACTCGTCCTCCTTCGCGCCCGCCGTCCGACAGCGGTGCCGGCCAGACCGGCTCATGCTTCCCTGACCATCGAGACGAACAGCCGGTGCACCCGCAGGTCTCCGGTCAGCTCGGGATGGAACGACGTCGCCAGCAGCGGACCCTGTCGTACGGCGACGATCCTACCGGCGGCCTGCCCGTCCTCGACCTTCGCAAGCGGCTCGACAGCATCGCCCATCGCCTCGACCCACGGTGCGCGGATGAACACGGCATGCACCGGTTCGTCCAGCCCGACGAACCGGATGTCGCCTTCGAACGAGTCGACCTGACGGCCGAAAGCGTTACGCCGCACCGTCATGTCGAGCCCGCCGATCGACACCTGGTCCGCGGTCCCGTCGAGCACGCGGTCGGCGAGAAGGATCATTCCGGCGCACGATCCAAAGGCCGGCATGCCGTCGCGAACCCGTTTGCGCAGTGGCTCCAGCAGCTCAAACGTCACGAGCAGCTTGCCGATCGTCGTCGACTCACCGCCCGGCACAACGATCGCGTCCACCTGGTCGAGCTCGGCCGGTCGTCGTACGGTCGACGCGGTCACACCTGCCGCTTCGAGCGCCACCATGTGCTCGCGGACATCTCCCTGCAGAGCGAGGACACCGATCCGGCTGGTCACGTCTTGATCGCCTCGCGCGGAATCGTGAGCGAAGCGAGCGACTTCGTCGCGATTCTCACCAGCCGCGTTCGGCGAGCCGGTGCGACACCGGCAGGGAGTCAACAGTGATGCCGACCATGGCCTCGCCCAAGCCGCGCGACACCTTGGCGACGACGTCCGGGTCGTCGCTCATCGTCGTTGCCTCGACGATCGCCCGCGCGCGCTTGGCCGGGTCACCGGACTTGAAGATGCCGCTACCGACGAACACGCCGTCGGCGCCGAGCTGCATCATCATCGCCGCGTCGGCAGGCGTCGCGATGCCGCCGGCGGTGAACAGCACGACCGGCAACGCACCCGTCTCGGCGACCTCGCGCACGAGGTCGTACGGCGCCTGCAGCTCCTTGGCTGCGACGTAGAGCTCGTCTGGTGACAGCGTGCGCAACCGGTTGATCTCACCGCGGATCGCGCGCATGTGCGTCACGGCGTTGGACACGTCACCGGTGCCGGCCTCGCCCTTCGAGCGCACCATCGCCGCGCCCTCGCTGATGCGGCGAAGCGCTTCACCGAGGTTCGTCGCGCCGCACACGAACGGCACGGTGAACTGCCACTTGTCGACGTGGTGCGCATAGTCCGCCGGCGTGAGCACCTCGGACTCGTCGATGTAGTCGACACCGAGCGCCTGCAGCACCTGCGCCTCGGCGAAATGCCCGATCCGGCACTTGGCCATCACCGGGATCGAAACAGCCGCGATGATGCCGTCGATCATGTCGGGGTCGCTCATCCGCGACACGCCACCCTCGGCGCGGATGTCGGCGGGCACCCGCTCGAGCGCCATGACGGCGACGGCGCCCGCATCCTCGGCGATCTTCGCCTGCTCCGGCGTGACGACGTCCATGATGACGCCGCCCTTGAGCATCTCTGCCATGCCGCGCTTCACGCGCGCCGTTCCCTGGGTGCGGTCGTCGCTCACGGCTCAATCGTACGGCGCCGCCGGCGTAGCGACGCCAGGCTTTTCCAGCGGTGCATCGTCGATCTCGAAGTACGACGGCTGCGGCGCGTGGCCGGCCAGGTGCAGCCACCGCACGATGCGCCGCCGGCGTACGACGAGGGCGTCGCGCACGGCGTCGTTGTGGAAGCGGCGGGCCATCGACGCCCGCGCAGCGGCTTCGACGGTCGCGTCGACCGGTGCGCTCGCCGCTCTGCTGCGCTGCTGCCGGCTCAGGTCGGTCGCAGTGTCGACCGCCGCGGCGAGGCAGCGAGAGAGCGTGTTCTCGACGATCTCGCGATCGTGGCCAAGTCCGTGAGCAGCGAGAGCCGGCTCCGCGACGCGGCGAAGTCGCTCAGCCGACGCGTTTTCGAGCGCCCCTGACTCGGCCAGCGTCAGAGCGGCCTCGGCACGCAGGAGAAGCTGCGCGTGCAGGGCCGCCGCCGCCGCGTCAACGCGCGAGTGCAGGCGGTCCAGCCGGCGAGCTGTCCAGTTGGCGTAGAGAAACAGCACGACGACGGCCGCGGCGAGCGCGACTGCCGTCCACACGCCCCGACGTTACTGCTCGCCCGGGCCGATCGGCGGCGTCACGGGCTCAGGCTCCTCCATCACGCGGCCCACCGACGCGGCGATCGCAGTCTCATAGACGCGCATCACCTCTCGCGCGACCACGCTCCAGTCGTAGCGCTCGACAACGCTGCGCCCGACGCGCCGCAGCGTCGCGCGGCGTTCCGGCGACGACAACAGCGAGCCGCAGGCATGCGCGAGGGACTCCGCGTCGCCGACCGTTGCGACTAGCCCGGCGCGCGCTCCGTCCGGTGCTTCGAGGACGCGACGGAAGGCGTCGAGGTCACTCGCCACGACGGGCGTCGCGGCGGCCATCGCTTCGAGCAGGATGATGCCGAAGCTCTCGCCGCCGATGTTCGGTGCGACGAAGACGTCTATTGACCGATACACCCGCGCCTTGACGTCCTCGTCGACCTGGCCGAGCAGGACGACGCGCTCGTCGACCGGTTCATCGAGCTCACCGGGGCCGGCGACGAGCAACCGCAGTTCCGGCCAGGTCTTCCAGAGATAAGGCATCGCCTCGAGGAGCACCGCGAGCCCCTTGCGCGGCTCGTCGATGCGCCCCACGAAACCGATCGTGCCGCCGTCGCCGGGCCAGCCGGGCAACGGCTCGGCGTCGGCGTAGCGGTTGACGTGCACGCCGTTCGGGACGACGACCGCGTCACCGCCGAGATGCTCGACGATTGTCTTGCGGGCGGCCGGCGAGACGGCGATGCGGCCCGAGATCTTCTCGATCTGCACCTGCAACGGGCTCTGCAACAACGCGAGCACTCGTGATCGCGGATTGGCCGCGTGGAACGTCGCCACGATCGGGCCGCGAGCGTTCATCAACGCGAGCAGCGACAGCGACAGCGTCTCCGGCGAATGCACGTGCAGCACGTCGAACTCGCCGTCGTGCAACCAGCGCCGGACACGTGTCGCACTCAACGGGCCGAACACGAGGCGCGACACGGAACCGTTGAACGGCACCGGCACGCTGCGTCCCGCGCGGGTGACCCATGACGGCAGCTCAACGTCCTCGTCGTCGACCGGCGTGATGACCGACACGTCATGGCCGAGACCGATCAGAGTCTCGGCGAGGTCGCGCACGTGCGCGACGACGCCGCCGGGGACGTCCCACGGATACGGCGAGACAAGACCGACCCGCACGTCAGCCGCCGACCGGCGCCGGCAGCCGGGCCGGATCCAGGTCCTCGACCCACACCCGCTGGAGCATGTGCCAGTCCTGCGGATGCAGAGCGATCTCCTGCTCGAACACCGAGGCGAGGTGCTGCGTCATCGCTGCGATGGCATCGGTCCGCCCGCGACCGGTCGGTGGCTCGACGGGCGGATGCGCGGTGACCGTGAGGTCACGTGCGTTCGGATACGACAGCGTGACCGGCACGAGGGTCGCACCGGTGTCGACGGCCAACGCCGCCGGTCCGGCCGGCATGCGCGCGGTCGCGCCGAAGAACTGAACGTCGAGACCGGTCGAGGTGAGGTCACGGTCGGCGAGCAGCGCGAGCGACCCACCGGCACGCAGCCGCTCGGCGAGGATCTCGAACGGCGGCCGCTCACCGCCCGTCAACGGAATGACCTCCATGCCGAGCGACTCGCGAAACGCGACGAACCGGTCGAACAGCGAGGCCGGCTCGAGCCGCTCGGCGACGGTGGTGAACGGCACGACGTCGCCGGCGAGCCACGCGCCCGCGTGGTCCCAGTTGCCCATGTGCGGCAGCGCAAGGATCATGCCGTCGCCTGATGTCGCGGCCGACCGGATGATGTCGTCGTTGACGAGCTGTGTACGCCGCACGACCTCCGCGACCGACATCCGCGGCAGCTGGAATACCTCCCGCCAATAGCGCAGGTAGGAGCGGACGCCGTCGTGCGTCGTACGCCGCAGATCGCGTTCCGAGACGTCCGGGCCGAGGACGCGTCGCAGGTTCGCCTCGAGCCGCTGCACGCTGCGACCGTGTCGCCAATAGACAGCGTCGGCGATCGCGTCGAACTGCCGCCGGGCGAGCGGCTCGGGCATGCCGCGGACCACCGCCCACCCGGCGGCGTAGAGCGAGTCGACCAGCGGGCTGCTCACGGTCGCGTCACGGCACCGGAACCGCAGGCGGCTGCTGCGGCACCGCTCGGCTCTGCCGCCGCACCTCGACGATCCGCTGGACGACGGTGATGGTCGTCGCGACGGCGAGAGCCCAGAGCCCCGCCCGGCGCAGCTCCGGCACGTCGAACAGCCCCGACAGCCCGGTGAGGACGAGGATCGCCAGCAGCCGCTCGCCCCGCTCGGCGATGCCGACGTTGCAGGTCATGCCGAGCGACTCGGCACGGGCCTTCGCGTAGGACGTCACCGCTCCCGCGACCAGGTCATAGAGCGCGACGGCGCACATCGTCGGGCTGTGGCCCCGTCCGGCGTACCAGAGCGCCAGTGCCCCGAAGATCGCCCCGTCGCCGATGCGGTCGAGGGTCGAGTCGAGGAACGCCCCCCACGCCCCGCTGGTCCCCCGCACTCGCGCGACCGCGCCGTCGAGCATGTCGCTGAAGACGAACGCCGTGATGACCAGGGTCCCCACGAAGAACTGGCCCCGTGGATAGAAGGCGAGGGCGCCGGCTGAGACGCCAATCGTGCCGATGATCGTGAGCGCGTCCGGGGTCACGCCCATCGCCGCCAGACGCCGTGCGATCGGCTCGCTCACCCGGTTGACGTGCCCGCGGGCGTGGATTCCGAGCATGACTGCACCGAGGGTAGAGGGTGGGTGGGTGATTCCCCGGAATCTCGGGGCAGCGCATGGCATATTCACGTTTCTTGGGCCCGGGAGCTGCACTCCCGTCCCCGGTTGACCGAGGAAGTGGCATGGTCGTCGCGTTCGCCGAACGGCTTCGCGCGGCGCAAGCGGGCGACGAGGTCGCGTTCAGCGAGCTCTTCTGCGACGTGCAGCCGCTGCTGCTGCGCTACCTGCGCTCCCTCGCCGGGACCGGCGCCGCCGAGGACATCGCCGCGGACACCTGGGTGGCCGTCGTCCGCGACTTGCAGCGGTTCTCCGGCGACGACGTGCGCGGATTCCGCGCCTGGGTGCTCAGCATCGCCCGCATGCGGTGGATCGACGACGTGCGACGTCGTAGCCGCCGTCCCGAGCAGCTCGTCGCCGACGCCCCGGAGGCGGGCGTGGCCGACGACGTTGCGGTGACCGTCGAGCGCAACGCCGGCACGGACTGGGCGATGGGCGTCCTCGACCTGCTCCCATCGGACCAGCGCGAGGTGCTGGTTCTTCGCGTCATCGCCGATCTCAGTGTCAGCGAGGTCGCTGCGGTGGTCGGGAAGTCACCCGGGG
>JAFAQI010000323.1 GCA_019246495.1 Frankiales bacterium
CCGCCTACCTCTGCCGCGGCTTCGTCTGCGACGCCCCGACCGCCGACCCGGCCGAGCTCTCCCACCGCCTCGGCGTCGCCGACCCGCCCTGACCCTTCGCCTGGGGTTCGCCCAGAGCGAACACCGTTGCGCCTCGATGGCTGTAACGCTGTAATCAAGTAAATCATCCGACGCCTACACCAGGGTCGGCGCAGCCGAGGGGCACGACATGAGCGACGAGATCACCGGCTGGTTCACCGGCCGACTTCCAGCGGACTGGTACGACGGCACGCCCGAGATCACGGTCGACCGCGACCAGATCGTCGTCGTCGGCACGCTTCCCGAGGTCACGGCCGAAGAGGGCGGAGACCAGTCGCCGCAGGCTCGGCGGGAGGCCGAGCACGGCCGGTTGGCCCGCTTCCGCGAGGACACCCGCGAGCAGCGGATGCGGATCGCCCGCGAGGCCGAGCACCGCTTCGGCCGCAAGGTCGCCTGGGGAGCGACGCTCGGCGACACGACAACTCGGTTCACCACCCTGTCCGTGCCGGTGATGACCCGGCTGCGCCAACCGGAGCGGCTCGTCCTCGACACGCTCGTCGACGCGGGCGTCGCGCGGTCCCGCTCCGACGCGCTCGCCTGGTGCGTGCGACTCGTCGGACGACACACCGGCGACTGGCTCGAGGAGCTGCGGCAGGCGATGCAGCAGGTCTCCGAAGTACGCGACCGCGGCCCGGAGGCCGCTGCCGGCTGAGCCGGCCACCGGCGTTCACTAGGTCGCCGCGCGAGGGTTTCGGGAACGTCACCGCTTGTTATAGTTTTCACAAGCGGCGGCGTCCCGACATCGGCTTGTGCTAAGGCTCCCGGGGCAGGTGCCGCAGTGAGCGCCTGCCTTCGAGGAGACTTGATGTCCACTGCTGCGACCGTTCCCGGGCTCGACGACGCCCCCACGAAACACGCCAAGCTCGTCGCCTGGGTGCGGGACATCGCAGCGCTCACCAAGCCCGACCGGGTCGAGTGGTGTGACGGCTCCGAGGAGGAGTGGGACCGCCTGACCAGCCAGCTGGTCGAGGCCGGCACGCTCCTCAAGCTCAACCCGGAGAAGCGGCCGAACTCCTTCTACGCCAAGAGCGACCCGTCGGACGTCGCCCGCGTCGAGAGCCGGACGTTCATCTGCTCCGAGAACGAGATCGACGCCGGCCCGACGAACAACTGGACCGACCCGGCCGAGATGCGCAAGACCCTCGACGGCTTGTTCGACGGCTGCATGCGCGGCCGCACGATGTACGTCGTCCCGTTCTGCATGGACCCGCTCGGCTCGAAGATCTCCGCGCTCGGCGTCGAGATCACGGACTCGCCCTACGTCGTGATCTCGATGAAGATCATGACGCGGATGGGCAAGGCGGCCCTCGACGAGATGGGCGAGGACGGCTTCTTCGTCCCCGCGGTGCACTCGGTCGGCGCGCCGCTCGAGGCCGGTCAGCAGGACGTGCCGTGGCCGTGCAACGACACGAAGTACATCGTCCACTACCCCGAGACGCGTGAGATCTGGTCCTACGGATCCGGCTACGGCGGCAACGCCCTGCTCGGCAAGAAGTGTTACGCGCTGCGCATCGCGTCGGTGATGGCCCGCGACGAGGGCTGGTTCGCCGAGCACATGCTGATCCTCAAGCTCACGTCACCGGAAGGTGAGGTCCGCTACATCGCCGCGGGCTTCCCGTCCGCGTGCGGCAAGACCAACCTCGCGATGCTCCAGCCGACGATCGAGGGCTGGACCGCCGAGACCGTCGGCGACGACATCTGCTGGATGCGCTTCGGCGACGACGGCCGGCTCTATGCGATCAACCCGGAGGCCGGGTTCTTCGGCGTCGCGCCCGGCACCGGCGTACACACGAACAAGAGCGCCATCGACACCCTCTATGCCAACTGCATCTTCACCAACGTCGCGCTGACCGACGACGGCGACGTCTGGTGGGAGGGGCTGACGAAGGACGCGCCGGCCCATCTCACCGACTGGAAGGGCCGGGACTGGACGCCGGAGTCATCGGAGCCGGCGGCGCATCCCAACGCCCGGTTCACCGCGCCCGCGTCGCAGTGCCCGACGATCGCGGCCGAGTGGGAGGACCCGAAGGGCGTGCCGATCTCGGCGGTCCTGTTCGGCGGCCGCAGCGCGACGAACGTCCCGCTGGTGACCGAGTCGTTCGACTGGGAGCACGGTGTGTTCCTCGCGTCCAACGTCTCGTCGGAGGGAACCGCGGCTGCGGAGAACAAGGTCGGCGAGCTGCGCCGCGACCCGTTCGCGATGCTGCCGTTCTGCGGCTACAACATGACCGACTACTTCGGCCACTGGCTGTCGACCGGCGCCAAGGCCGACGCGGCGAAACTGCCGCGCATCTACTACGTCAACTGGTTCCGCAAGGACAGCAACGGCACGTTCATCTGGCCGGGGTTCGGCGACAACAGCCGCGTGCTGAAGTGGATCGTCGAGCGGCTCGACGGCCGCGCCGATGCTGCCGAGACGGCAATCGGCAACGTGCCGACGGCTGAAGCGCTCGACCTGTCGGGTCTCGACCTGACCGACGAGCAGCTCGCGATCCTGCTCACCGTCGACAACGATGCGTGGCGTGAGGAAGCCGGCAAGATCGGCGACGACTACGCGAAGTTCGGTGACCGCCTGCCCGAGCAGCTGCGCGCCCAGCTCGACGCGCTGAAGTCCCGCCTCGGCTGATCTGCCAAACCGGGATGGGTCAGGTTCGGGCGTGAAGCTCAAGCTCGACCTGCACGACATCTACAACCGCGGCGGGGAGATCGACAAGGCGCTGCGCGCGATCATCGACGAGGCGGTGGCCAAAAGGGCGCCGCTCGTCGAGATCATTCCCGGCAAGGGGTCTGGTCAGCTGAAGAAGCGGGTGCTGCGCTTCCTTGACCAGAAGGACATCAAGGCGCTCTATCACCGGGTCGAGAAGGACTCCGACAACTTCGGCCGGATCTTCGTCCACTTCCGCTGGAAATAGCGTCGAGTGCGCGCGCTGCCGCTTCTAGCCAGCAGCGCGCGCACTCAACAGTGGATCAAGCGGCCGTCAGGTGAGGGTCCAGACGACGGTGACGTCGACGGTCAGCGTCTGTTGCCCGGCGCGGATCGGGACGGGGCTGTGGACCGCACCGGCGCTGGCCGCGAAGTCGAGCGAGCGCGAGTAGTCGACCGGCTGAGGCGCCTGCACGACCTCGCTGATCTTCTGCACGGCGCCGAGCGACCGGCCGGCGAGGTCGGCGTACTGCTGCGCCTTCTGCTTCGCGTCGGCAAACGCGTTGGTTCGTGCCGAGGAGAGCAGACCCTGGTCGTTCGCGACGTCGAACGACATGCCACCGACCGACACGTCATTGCCGGCCGATCGTGCACCCGCGGAGATCGTCGCGCCGGCGTGGCCGAGCGGGCTGATCTTCGCGCTCACGGTCTCCGACGCGTCGTAACCGGTCGGGGTCCCGTTGTTCGTGTAATGCCGGTCCAACGAGAGGTCGGTCGTCTGCAGGTTCTTTCGCGCGACGCCGGCGTGCTCGAGTGCCGCGAACAGCTTGCGCGCGTCGGCCGCTTGCGCGTCGAGTGCGGCCTGCACGGTCGCGCGCGTCGCGCGGACGGTGAACGAGACCGTGAGCGTGTCCGGCGCACCGTCGGCGGTTCCTTCTCCGGTGACACTCACGGTGTCGGCCGACGTCGACGACGTCGCGGCGCGGCCGGTCGGGGCGGCGGCGTGGCCGAGACCGATGACCAGGGCCGTGACGACGACCGCGACGATGGCCGCACCGACGGCCAGGCGTTGCCTCAGCACTGAGTCCATGGCGTGCTCCTTCGGAAGATGAGGTCGCACGTTGGACTCGCGCGGCCGGTGATCGGTTCGCGCCGATCGCCGTCACGGCCGTTACGCTGAGCGACGTGGGCTTGCGGGACGTGGTGTACGGCGTTTACGAGCGCCGCCTCGCCCGAGCGCTTCCCGACGGCCCGCGGCCACGCCACGTCGGCGTCATCCTGGATGGCAACCGGCGCTGGGCGAGAGCGGCCGGCGCCAAGGACGTGAGCCATGGGCACCGGGCCGGCGCCGACCACATCGAGGACCTGCTCAGCTGGTGCGAGGACGCGCACGTCGAGGTCGTGACGCTGTGGCTGCTGTCGAGCGACAACCTCAACCGCTCGCCGGACGAGCTCGTGCCGCTGCTCGGCATCATCGAGGACACCGTCCGTGAGCTCGCCGCTCCCGGCAAGCCGTGGCGAGTCAACCCGGTCGGGTCGCTCGACCTGTTGCCGTCGAGCACGGTGCTCGCCCTGAAGGACGCGGCCGAGTCGACGCGCGACCGGCCGGGGATGCTCGTCAACGCCGCAATCGGCTACGGCGGGCGCCGCGAGATCGCCGACGCGGTGCGCGCACTGCTCAACGAGCACGCGTCACGCGGCACCTCACTCGAGGAGGTGGCCTCGCTGCTCGACGCGGAGCACATCGCGGAGCACCTCTACACCCGCGGGCAGCCCGACCCGGACCTCGTCATCCGCACGTCCGGTGAACAGCGCCTCGGCGGCTTCCTGCTCTGGCAGAGCGCGCACAGCGAGTTCTACTTCTGCGACGCGCTCTGGCCGGACTTCCGGCGGATCGACTTCCTTCGTGCGCTCCGCTCCTACGCGCTGCGCAACCGCAGGTTCGGCACCTGAAGCCGGCGCCGCCGTGCCATCACCGCGCACCCGGCGGCAGCCAGCGCCAGCACCGCGGCGAGCCCCGGCAGGGCCATCGATGCGGGCGCATCGATTCGTGACCACAGGCTCGGTGCCGGAATGCGGACCACCGGTGCGACGACCGACCGGTGATGCCTGCGGTGATGCACCCGGGTGAGCTTGGCCTGGAACGGCGGCAGCACGTCGGCCACCTGCGGGATGTCGGTGAAGTTCGACGCCTTCGGCGAGGTCGACGGCGTACGCGAGGAGTGCGTGATCGCGTAGGCCGTGACGGTCGACAGTCGCGCGCCGACCGGCGGCTTGCCGACGAGCGCCCGCGGCACCCGGATCGTGATCAGGTTGCGCTGACCCGCCTGGACCTTGCCGGCCGCGCTGCCGGACGCCGGGTAGAAGGCGTACTTGATCGCCAGACCGTCCGTCACCGGTGCGGCCTGACCGGAGAAGAAGCGCCACTGCTGTGCGTTGTCCTCGGCGGCACCGAAGTAGACCCGATGCTTGTAGATCCACCGCAACATGAACGTCGCATTGGGCAGCGCCGGAGGCGCGATCGCAGCCGCGGCGTCGAGCTTCTGCACGTGGATGGTGATGTTCAGGTCGCCGTTCTTCAGCCGGGACAGGCAGGCCGAGCGAAGCTCGAGCGCGGGCACGCCCTTGCCCTGCGTCCCCGACTCCGGGATGTCGAACGGCACGGGGTTGCGATGCCGCTTGGTCGCGACGCAGTTCTTCGGAGTCTTGAGTCGCTTGAGGTGCTTGACGTTCTTGAACAGCGACGGGCCGCCGGACTGGCGGACGAAGTCGGCGAATGACGGCGCGGCGAGCGGGCCGTTCGCGACCTCCTGGCCGAGCTGGTTGTCACCGTCGGCGAACGAGACCAGTGCGCGGCCGAACTTGTCGACGACGACGCGGAAGAAGTCACCGAGCTCGCGGTCACCCGCCGGGCCGTTGTTCGTCGTACATCCCAGGCCCGACAGGCAGACCGGGTCGATGTGGTTGGGATGGTCCGTCATGCGCGCCTGGTGGAACGTCGGCTTCGCCCGGTTGGCGTTGATGCTCTGTGCCAGGTAGGGGTACCAGGGGCCGTAGTTCGTCGTCGGCTGCCGCGGGTTGGCGGTCCCATAGAAGACGATGTCGACGCGGCCCTTGCTGCCCGCAACGATCCACGGCATCACGGTGGCCTGGACCGGCGCACCGTTGACGACCACCGGCTTGGTCCAGTGCTTGAGGCTCGTGCCGACCGTGTGCGTGAGATAGACGCGGTAGTTGGTCTGGTCGGTCCAGGTCAGGTAGGTGATGCCGGCGCGATCGACGGCCACGGTCGGGAACAGCACCTGGTGGTGGTTCTTGGCCGCGTAGTACTCGTGCAGGCTCGACTTGCCCTTGGTGGTGAACGTCGCGACACCGACACCGAGCGGCCGCTCCATCGCGAGGAATGTCGTGCCGTAGTGCGGACTGGTCTTGGTGTTGTCCGTCAGCGCGTTTCCGGCGATCTGGACGTCGAGGATGCAGGGGGCCGCCTTGCCGGCAGCGTTCTTGCAGATGTTGTTGAACGCCAGCTGCGCGGCGCCGGCCGTGCCCGGCTTCTTCGCGAGCGGCGCGTACTTCAGGAACTCGCCGTAGCCCTGCTTGCCGACCTCGGTGCCGCCGATCCCCGGAAGCGTGTTGGTGGAGAGGACGCCGTCGCGGTAGATGTACCACTCGACGTGGTGCTTGAGGTCGGTGGCGAGCCACTGCCGGTCGGTGAAGTAGTTGGCTCCGTCGTGGAAGTTGGCCTCGCACGAGCTCGCGAACGACAGGCCCTTGTCATGCGACACGCGAGCGGGCACCTCAGGTGCGCCGCCCAGGTCGATGTTGTAGAGGTCGCCGGTGAACTGGTCGGTCGCGACGTCGCTGTCACCACCGCCGGTGCACTGGTCGAGCTTGCCGACACCGGGTACGCCGAGGACGTTGAACGTCTGACCCTCGTTGGTGCTGCGCATGAGGAACGACTGCGTGGTCGAGAAACCGAAGATCGGGCTCTCGTAGACGGTCTTCGCGTCCGGGGCGACGGCGAGCGTCGGCTCCGTGCCGAGAC
>JAFAQI010000128.1 GCA_019246495.1 Frankiales bacterium
GTCGGCGATGCGCGGGTCGACGTCGGTCACCGCGACATAGCTCGCGCACCGGAGACCGTTGTCCCGGGCCCCTTCCACGTCGGCTCAGCCGGCCGACGCCGGTGCGTGGGTCCGCACGAACGCAAGGCTCTCGTCGATGATTCGCGGCAGGTCGTTGTCCATCGTCGCGACGTGATAGCTGTCCTCGAGCACGATCTGCCGCTTCTCCGCCGACGCCGCGCCCGCCATCAGCCGCTCGGAGTTCGCCGGCTCGACGACGTGGTCGTCCCGGCTCGTGATGACGAGCAGCGGCTGGGTCAGCCGATCGAGGTCGGCGTTGGTGAGCTTCCAGAGCCGGGAGAGCTGGTACGCCGCCTTCACCGGCAGGCGGTCGTAGGCCGGTTCGACGACGCCGGGCTTCTTGATGTCGTTGCCGACCGGCGGGAACGACGGCAGGAACAACCGAATGAGCGGCAGCAGCTTCGCGTCCTTGCGCAGCGTGAACAGCGACGGGTTGACCACCACGACGCCGGCGACGTCGGCGCCGCGCTCCTCGGCGAGCCGCAGCACGACGGTCCCGCCCATCGACAGCCCCATGACGAACGTCCGGTCGCAGCGGCTGCGCACCTCGTCAAAGGCCCGCTCGAGCTCGGCGTACCAGTCCTGCCAGGTCGTCTTGTTCGCGTCCTGCCAGGTGGTGCCGTGCCCGGGTAGGCGGGGCACCCGGACGGTCAGGCCGGCCGCGGCGAGCGCCTCGCCCCACGGCCGCATGCTGCCCGGCATGCCGGTCAGGCCGTGGCAGAGGACAGCTCCGACGGGGCCGCCGTCGGCAGCGAAGGGTTCAGCGTCCGGCCGCAGGCTCATGGTCCAAGAGTGCCACGGCACGGAACCGGCGTGCTGAGCCGGCAATGCCCGTTGACCGTCTCGGTATCATTCGGTCAAAAGGTGACACCGTCGTGGCCGGCCCGGGCCATTGCAGGGCCAGCCGAGTGTCCCTAGGGTGGGCCGCACGGCAGTGACCACAGAAGTGACGTGAGGGACGAACGCGCAGAGAAGGGAGGGGCGGCGCGGTGTTCTACCACTTTCTGAAGTACATCGTGCTGGGCCCGATCCTCAAGCTGCTCTTCCGCCCCTACGTCGAGGGCGCCGAGAACATCCCGGACACCGGCGGCGCGATCCTCGCGAGCAACCACCTGTCGTTCTCCGACTCGATCTTCCTGCCGCTCAAGGTCAAGCGGCGGGTGACCTTCCTCGCCAAGGCGGAGTACTTCACCGGCCGCGGGGTCAAGGGCCGGCTCACCGCGGGGTTCTTCAAGGGCGTCGGGCAGGTGCCGATCGACCGCAGCGGCGGCCGGGCTTCCGAGGCCGCGCTCCGCAAGGGCCTCGAGATCCTCAACAACGGGGAGCTGCTCGGGCTCTACCCCGAGGGCACCCGCTCCCACGACGGCAAGCTCTACCGCGGCAAGACCGGCGTCGCCCGGCTCGCCATCGAGACCGGGGTCCCGGTGATCCCGGTGGCCATGATCAACACGTTCGACATCCAGCCGCCCGGCAAGGTCATCCCGCGGATCATGCGGGTCGGCATCCGGATCGGCGAGCCGCTCGACTTCTCCCGCTACGAAGGCATGGAGAGCGACCGGTTCGTCCTGCGCTCGATCACCGACGAGATCATGTATGAGCTGATGCAGCTCTCCGGCCAGGAGTACGTCGACACCTACGCCACCAAGGCGAAAGAGGACATCGCGGACGCCCGCCGGGCCGCCGCCGAGGCTCTCGTGGCGGACGACCGCGCGCTCGTCGGCAACCGCCGCGCCTCGTAGCTCCGCCGCAGGAATCCGGGCTGGCGCGTCGAACCTCGTTCGGTATGCGCACCCCAGCCCTCTGGCGCTCGATCTCCGCTGCCGCGATGCTCGCCGCGACCGTCGGCGCCGCCGCGGCGACCGCCGGCACGGCGTCCTCTGGGACCGCCGTCGGCCACCACAAGTCGGTGTACGCCGGGCCGACCAAGGACATCGCCTGCGACAAGGGCTCGCTACCCGAGAAGACGCAGGGCCGCGCGCCCGCCGCTGACTATGCGAGTGGCCGCGCCGCCAAGGGCTACTTCTGCAACGCCCGCGAGATCGGCCACTACGGCACGTCCGGCGGCTATCGGGTCGAGCGCTACGTCGACGCGGCCGGACACGAGTGCGCGTTCTACGACTCGACGCTGCTGTTCCCCACCAACACGCCGGACCAGGGCGCGCAGGGCCAGACCACCGGCACTTACGTCATGGACATGACCGACCCGGCGCATCCGGTGCACACGGACACGGTGCGGACCCCGGCGTTCCAGACCCCGCACGAGTCGGTCCGGCTCAACACCAAGCGCGGGCTGCTCGTCGCCGACATGGGCTCGCCCGCGGCGGACCCCGGCTTCGTCGACGTCTTCTCGGTCAAGCAGGACTGCCGGCACCCGGTGCTCGACGCGTCGCTGCCGCTCGGCATCCTCGGTCACGAAGGCGGTTTCGCACCCGACGGCCGGACGTTCTATGTCGCCTCGCTCTATGCGCACACCCTCGCCGCGGTCGACCTGTCGAACCCGCATGTGCCGACGCTGCTCTGGATGACGGCCGACTACTCGCCGCACGGTGTGTCGATCAGCAACGACGGCAACCGCCTCTACATGGCGGAGGCGTCGTACAACGACACCGACTTCCACGGCCTGACGATCCTCGACGTCAGCCAGGTC
>JAFAQI010000093.1 GCA_019246495.1 Frankiales bacterium
GCCGATGTCGTGCAGGACCGTGCAGCGCTTCATCAGCACGGGGTCGAGCCGCAGCTCGCTCGCCATCATGCCGGCGATGTGCGCGGACTCGATGAGGTGCTTGAGGACGTTCTGCCCGTACGACGTGCGGTAGCGCAGCTGGCCGAGGAGCGTGATGAGCTCCGGGTGCATGTCGGTGAGCCCGACGTCGACGAGCGCGTCCTCGCCGGCACGGACGCAGAGCTGCTCGACCTCGGCCTTGCTGCGTTCGTAGATCTCTTCGATGCGGTGCGGAGGGATCCGGCCGTCGAGCACGAGCTTCTCGAGAGTGAGTCTGCCGACCTCGCGTCGTACCGGGTCGAAGCACGACAGCAGGACCGCTTCGGGGGTGTCGTCGATGATGAGGTTGACGCCGGTCGTCGACTCGAAGGCGCGGATGTTGCGGCCCTCGCGGCCGATGATGCGGCCCTTCATGTCGTCGCTCGGCAGATGCAGCACCGAGACCACCGACTCGGCGGTCTGCTCACTCGCGACCCGCTGGATGGCGAGAGTGACGATCTTGCGGGCGCGGGTCTCGCCTTCGTCCTTGGCCTCTTGGTGGATGTCGCGGACGATGATCGCGGCCTCGCGTTTGGCCTGGGTCTCGATCGTCTTGACGAGCTCGGCCTTGGCATCGGCAGCGGTCAGGCCGGCGACCCGCTCGAGCTCGCGGCGGCGCTCCTCCTCGACGTCGGCGAGCTCGGCCTTGCGGCGCTCGAGGGCCTGCTCGTGCTCCGCGAGCTCGCGGTCGCGGGCCTCGACCCGGCGCTGCTCGGCGTCGATCCGCTCCTCGCGTTCGACGATCCGCTGCTCGCGGCGTTCGAGGTCGGACTTGAGCTCGTGGATCTCTTCCTTGAGGGTCCGCGCCTCGGACCGGAGGCTGGCGAGCTCGGACTCGGCTGACTGCCGGGCCTCGCGGGTGGCGGCGGATGCGTCGGCCTCGGCCTGCTGGCGCAGCTCGGCCGCGTCGAGCTCGGCCTTGCGGCGGATGTCCGCGGCCTGCCGCTCGGCGTCCTCGCGGAGCGTCTTGGCCTCGCGCTCCGCAGCGGCGCGGGCGGCGGCAAGGTCCTCGCGGTTGCCGGCGGTGAGGCCGGCGGCGGTTGTCCCGCCCGGCGCGGCCCCGGGCAAGGGGGCGGCCGGCGCGGCGTTCATCCGGGCCATCACCTTGAGCAGCAGGACGACCAGCGCGACCACGAGCAGGCCGACGATGACGACCACAATGACGAGTGCGGTCATCGCGTCACCTCCTCGTCGCCTGGCCCGCGACGCCGCGGGCATGCGGGCGTCGCCGGTCTACGGCGAAGGAGGAACCGTCAGTGTCGCGACGGTGCGGTGACGAGGGTCGAGGTGAGCGTCAGCGGATGTCGGACCGGGCTCGCACCCGGGTTGTCGGTGTCATGGACGTGCCGATGTCGTGCTGAGTGTTGCGTGGTGCAAGTTGCGCTATGTCGGTTCGGCCGCGGCGTGCGCCACGGACGGTTACTCCTCCGTAACCGGAAGGTTAAGCCCCGGAGTTCCCCCAAGCAACCGGCCACGCCCCCGGACGGCTGGGCACCGCTGGGCCATCGCTGCGGCTCAGTCAGCCTCGGCCTCGGCGCCGGCAACCGCTTCGCGCACGACCTGCATCGCAAGACCCTGGCCGAACCCCTTGCGCGCAAGCATCGCCACGAGGCGGCGTAGCTGGGTCTCCCTCGGCAGGCGCTGCATGGTGGCGAGCTTGCGCCGGACCAGCGCCCGGGCAGCTGCGGCCTCGTCCTCGTCGCTGACAGTCGCGACGGTCTCCCGGACGACGCTGTCGTCGACCCCGCGGCGGCGCAGCTCCGCGGAGAGGGCTCGGCGGCCGAGTCCGCGACCGGCGTGCCGGCTGTCGACCCACGCGGCGGCGAACGCCTCGTCGTCGATCAGGCCCACCTCGGTGAACCGGTCGAGCACGGCCGCCGCGGCGTCCGCAGGTACGCCGCGGCGGGCCATGCCGCGCGCGAGCTCAGCCCGGGTGCGGGGCTGGCGCTCGAGCATGCGGAGCGCGATCGCTCGCGCCACGCTCTCCGGATCCGCGTCCCGCTCCGACGTGTCAGAACGTGACGGGGCTATAACCCTTTGACGTTCTGACAGGTCTCGCCCGGCCATGCCGGATCAGAAGTCGACCGGGGTCGGTACGCCGTCGGGCACGAGGTCGATCGGCTTGTCGAGATCGATGTCGACCGGCGCTTCGGCGGGCGCGTCGATCCTCGCGCCGATGCCCAGCTTCTCCTTGATCTTCTTCTCGATCTCGTCGGCGAGGTCCGGGTTGTCGCGCAGGAACGTCCGCGCGTTCTCCTTGCCCTGGCCGAGCTGGTCGGACTCGTAGGTGTACCAAGCGCCGGACTTGCGGACGATGCCCTGCTCGACGCCGAGGTCGATGAGCGAACCCTCGCGGCTGATGCCCTGCCCGTAGAGGATGTCGAACTCCGCCTGCTTGAACGGCGGGCTCACCTTGTTCTTCACGACCTTGACGCGCGTGCGGTTGCCGACCGCCTCCTGGCCGTCCTTCAGCGTCTCGATCCGGCGGACGTCGAGCCGCACCGACGCGTAGAACTTCAGCGCCTTGCCACCCGTCGTCGTCTCAGGCGAGCCGAAGAACACACCGATCTTCTCGCGGAGCTGGTTGATGAAGATCGCCGTCGTGCCGGAGTTGGACAGCGCACCGGTGATCTTGCGCAGCGCCTGCGACATCAGCCGCGCTTGGAGACCGACGTGCGAGTCGCCCATCTCCCCCTCGATCTCGGCGCGCGGCACGAGCGCGGCGACCGAGTCGATGACGATGATGTCGATCGCGCCAGAGCGGATGAGCATGTCGGCGATCTCGAGCGCCTGCTCACCGGTGTCCGGCTGGGAGACGAGCAGCGCGTCGGTGTCGCACCCGAGCGCTTTCGCGTACTCGGGGTCGAGGGCGTGCTCGGCGTCGATGAACGCCGCGATGCCGCCGGCCCGCTGCGCGTTGGCGACCGCGTGCAGGGCGACGGTCGTCTTACCCGAGGACTCCGGGCCGTAGATCTCGATGATGCGCCCGCGCGGCAGACCGCCGATGCCGAGCGCGACGTCGAGGGAGATCGACCCCGTGGGGATGACCTCGATCGGGGCGCGCGTCTCGTCACCGAGGCGCATGACCGCACCCTTGCCGTGCTGTCGCTCGATCTGCGCCAGCGCGGCGGTGAGCGCCTTGTCGCGGTCGATGCCTGCCATGGATGCACCCCTTGCTTCGGCTTGTCTGGTGGTCTCGGGCCGGACGTTTGGCGTTCGGTCGATGCGGGTGACGTTAGGAGGCTGGTCGGACAGTTTCGCTGCACCGACGAGGTCTGTGGACGCCCGCGCGATGTCCACAGTAGGCGAACATGTGTTCGAGACAAGCCGACACGCCGTACGCCGACGCGAGCTGGGCGACGCAGGTCTCGGGCCTAGCCCGACGCTCCCACCGGCTCCCCCACCGGCTCATCGCCGGGCGTCCCCACCGGCGCCGGTCGACGGGCCCGAAGCAGGCCGGCCCCAGCGGCCGCGGACACCACCAATCCGATCACGACGGCCACCGCCGGTCCGGCCCAGCCGGAAGCCAACAGCACCCCGGCGCTGACCACCCCCGCGACGACGGCGGCAACGACAGCCCGCGCCGGCGCGAGCACCGGCACCACTGACTCGGGAGGCGGCCCGCCGCGGAACAACGCCCGGATTCCGAGAGCGGCGGCGGGCGGGATCAGCACCAGCTGCGGCAGCTCATAGCGCCACGACGCACCGGCCACCGCGGCTGCAGAGACCAGCGTCGCCAGCAGGCTGGCCAGCATCAGACCGATCGCGATGCGGTCGCCGGACCACCGGGCCCGTCCGAAACCGAGGGTGGCGACGAGGCCGACGAGCAGCAGCGCGGCGGCGAGCGGTCCGGGCAGATAGAAGTCGCGGTTGTAGTGGTACATGAACCGCGCGACGCCTCGGTTGATGCCGACGTTGGACGCCAGCGGCTCGCTGAACGACATCCCGCCGTACTGCTCAGCGAACGCGAGGTGGTCCTGGAACAGCCAGCGTTGCGCCGAGAAGCCAGGCGCGCCTTGCGTCCGGGTCGGGCGGAACCCCCGCAGGAAGTCGATGGTCGTGACGCGCGCGAACATCAGCGGCTCGGCCCGGATCACCCGGCGGTCCCAGTCCTTCACGACCTGCACGGCCGTCTTCCCGGGCACCTTCGGCAAGTGGTACTGCGGCGACCGTTTCTTCGCGGTCCACATGTACTGGTCGCTGTTGAGCCGTTGCGACAGCGGGACGTTGGGACACAGCGACTTCTCGTACGACGGGACGTGCAACCCCTTGCACTCGACGTGCGGAGCGAGACGGGCGTAGAGGAACCTCGGCCCGTCGCTGCTCACGGAGTAGGTCCCGAACGCGTGGTGGTAGGCAACGGCGTAGGCGACCAGAGGGACGAGCGCCGCAACGGTGGCGAGCGCGAGCTTGGCCCATCCGGCGCGCAACACAGCTACCGTCACCACCAGGACGGCGACCAGCACCGCGCCGTTACCGCGAACGGTGCTCGCGTAGCCGATGCACAGCCCGGCGAGCCCCACGTCGAGCCAGCCGGGCCGGTGTCGCCAGAGCAACGCGAGACACGCGACGACGAGCAGCACCTCGAACAGCAGGTCCGCAAGCATCTCCTGCTCGAGGAAGAGCTGGAGCGGGTCGAGCAGCACCGGCACGGCGGCGAGCGCAGCGGCCCACGACGGCAGGCCGCGGCGGAGGAGCCACGCATAGATCGCCACGGCGAGCGCGAGCCCGAGGAGGTGCTGTACGCCGGCGATCACGGCGTAGTGGTTCGTGCTGTTCACGAACGGCCACAGGAAGAAGGAATAGCCGACCGGCCGGAGCTTCGACAGGTGGATGTGCTGGGCGGACGACAGGTAGTGCTTGCTGTCGGGGTTGGCCAGTATCGGGCCGTAGCCGATCATCGTGACGACGCGCATGACCACGCCGGCTGCAAACAACCCGGCGAAGAATGCGTGCCGGCGCCAGGGGATGTTCCGCGAAACGTTCACGTCAATGCCGCCTCGCCAGCGGGACCTCGAAATGCTCGCAGACCGCGCGCCAGACATCGCGCGGATCCTCGCCGGCCTCGAGCGCTTCGTGCACTGTCCGGTTGCCCAGCCGGCCGATGACCTGGTCGCGAGCGACGGAGTCGGCGTAGGCGGCACCGAACTGCTCGGCCATCCGATCCCAAAAGTCCGTCAGCCGCATCGCATCCTCACGCCGCCGAGACTACGGACTCCGGGCAACTTCCTCGCGAGGCAACCGGGCTGGCCGCTCGCGCGTGTGACAGTCATCCTGGGAAGTCGGGGGTGGGTGTGAGCGCGGAGGCGGATGCGGCGTTCGACGCATTCGTCCGCGCGCGGCTTCCGGCGCTGTTGCGGTTCGCCCATGCGCTGACCGGCGACCCGCACACGGCGGCCGACCTGGTCCAGGACGCACTCGAGCGGACTGGCATGCGGTGGTCGCGGCTGGACCGGCAGGGAGACCCGGAGGCCTACGTGCGACGAGCGATCATCAACGGCCGCACGTCGCGTTGGCGAAAACTGCGCCGCGAGACCCTCGTGGGTGCGCTGCCCGACACGCGGGCGTCGACATCGCCCACCCCGCATGACGCAGCCCAACACGGCGCTGACCACGACCAGCTGTGGCAGCTGCTGGCGACGCTTCCGCAGCGCCAGCGCGCG
>JAFAQI010000098.1 GCA_019246495.1 Frankiales bacterium
CCGCAAGCGAGCGAGAACGCCGCCAGCGTGCGACCTGGATCATCCGCCGGAGCTGCCGGGGCTGGAGTGCCATAGCTTGCGTGGTGGCGTGCCGCGCGGCGACTCACCGGCGGGTGAGATGTCGACGTAGGGCGACTTGGCGAAGCCGCTGGAATAGACGCGCGCGGTCCCACCGACCGGCGGCCGGGTCATCACCGGACGCGTCGACCGGCTCTCCGCCGCACCCTGCACCGCGGCCTCGGTGACGGCGGCCGGCCGGCGCATCTCCTGCTCGACGGCAGCGAGACCGCCGGTCTCCCATGCCTCGCGCAGGGTGGCGAGCTCCCAGGCGGCGTTGGCGTTGAGCGAGATGCCGCGCGGCCCGGTACGCCGGATCGTGCCGCGGATCACCAGCAGCCACGAGTGGAAGACCGTCGCGGCATAACCGGCCTGCGCGTCTTCGAACAGCGTCGCGTCGACCGGACCGGTGGCATCGTCGAGCGTGACGAACACGACGCGGCGGCCGGACCGGATCGGCGGTGTCTGCGTCGCGACCTTCACGCCGGCGACCAGCACTTCCTGCCGGCTGCGGCAGCGCATGAGATCGCGCGCCCGGACGACGCCGATCGCGGCGAAGAACGGTTCGTAACAGGTCAGCACGTGCCGGCTCGCGTCGAGACCGAGCACCTCGAGCTCGGCGCGGGTCTGCTCGGCGACCGTGAGCTCGGGCAGTCCGGACGCGGTGGTCTCGTCCGGCGCATCACCGAGATCCAGCGCGAGTTGCACGTCCGGCTCGACGACAGCACGCGCCGCCTGCGACTGCGCCCTCGCGAGCTCGCGCACCGATGTGTCCGACGCTGAAGGGGCTATAGCCCTCTGACGATCGGACACATTGCGCGGTACGCCGCCAGCGCGCGTCCTGGCGGCGCAGGCGCGGGTGTAGCGGTCGAGGTCGGCGATTTGGAGAAGAAGGTCGCGGCGGGTGACCTTGTGCCGGCGCTTGACCGGCAGCGTCAGGCCGATGCCATAGATCGAGTCGAAGCCGCCGGCGAGCACGAGCCGCTCGACGACCGGCCGCGAGACGTTAGCGCGATGCCAGAAGTCCGACAGCGACCCGTAAGGCCGCCCGGCGACGATCCGCGCGATCTCCTGGTCGTTGATGCCCTTCACGTCCGCCAGCGCGAGCCGAATGCCGTAGCGCTGCGGCTGAGAGACCCACTCCGGTTCCTCGCCGGAGATCAGATCGCCATCTGGCAAGGCCGCAGGGAGCGACGCGGCCCGGGGTTGGCCGCGAGCGACCGAGAACGCAGCCAGAGGGTGATCTGGCTCCGGCGGCGCGCCGAGGATGGCGGGGGGTGGCTCGTCGTACGTCGCGAGTCTCTCGATCGTGTAAGTCTCCTGCGAGACGTTGACGTCGAGCGGCAACACCGCGATGCCGAACTGCCGCGCGTCGTCGAGGATCAGCCGCTTCGGATACATGCCCGGGTCGTGCGTCAGCACGCCGGCGAGGAACGCCGCGGTGTGGTGCGCCTTGAGCCACGCCGACTGATACGTCGGTACGGCGAACGCCGCCGCGTGGGCTTTGCAGAAGCCGAACGACGCGAACGCCTTGAGCACCGCCCATGCGCGCTCGACGGTCTCGAGGGCGTAGCCGCGCTGCAACGCCGTCGGGATGAACCAGCGCTGCACATCGGCCTGGCCGTCAGGATCGCCGAGTGTGCGCCGGGCCTCGTCGGCCTCGGCAAGTGTGCAGCCGGCGAACGTCGCGATGATCTCGAGCACCTGCTCGTGGAAGACGACGACGCCACACGTCTGCTCGAGCGCGTCGTGCAGATTCTCGTGCAGATAACGCGCCGGCTTCCAACCCTGCCGCGCTTCGAGGAACGGCGTCACCATGTCGCTCTTCACCGGTCCGGGCCGGAACAACGAGATGTCGGTAATGATGTCCGCGAACGTCTCCGGCGCGAACTTGCCGACGAGCTCGCGCTGGCCGGGCGACTCGATCTGGAACATGCCGAGCGTCCGAGTCGACTGGATGAGCGCGAACGTCTCGGGGTCGTCCCGCGGGATGTTGTCGATGTCGACATCGACGCCGTCGACCCGGCGTACCTCCGTCAACGCATGCGCGATCGCGGACTGCATGCGGATGCCGAGCACGTCGAGCTTGAGCAACCCGAGCTCTTCGACATCGTCCTTGTCGAACTGGCTCATCGGAAACCCGAGCCAGCTCGCCTCGACCGGCGTGCGGTCGAGCAACGTCAGGTCGGACAGCAGGACACCGCACGGATGCAGCGCGACGTGCCGGGGCAACCCGTCGAGCCGCTCGGCGAGACTGAACAGCAGAGCGAGCTGCCGCTGACCATCGGCACCGGAACGCGCAAGGTTGCTCGCCCGCAGCTCCGGCAGGTCCTGCAGCGCGGCGGTGATCTGGCTCGCGCGGATGTGCGGAAAAGCCTTCGCGACCGCGTCGATCTCGTCGAGCGGCAGTCCGAGCGCCGCACCGGTGTCGCGCAATGCATGACGCGCGCGATAGGTGTCCATCATCGACACGCAGGCACAGCGTTCGGCGCCGTACTTCGCGAAGATCTGCTCATAGACCTCGGTACGCCGGGCGGACTCGACGTCGAGCTCGACATCCGGAAGCGCCTTGCGCAGCGGGGACAGGAACCGTTCCATCAGCAGCCGGTGCTCGAGCGGGTCGACGTCGGACACCCCCAGCAGGTAGTTGACGAGGCTTCCCGCGCCCGAGCCGCGCGCCGCGCACCGCACGCCCATACTCTTCACGAGGTCGACGACGTCGGCGATCGTCAAGAAGTACGTCGGATAGCCGAGCTGCGCGATGACGGCGAGCTCGTCATCGAGGCGTCGCTGCAACTTTGGTGTCACGGTGACTCCGCGCCGCCCGATGCCGGCCTCACACCGCTGCCGCAGCACGGCGTCTGCGTCGCCACCACCGGTGTCGGTCAACAGCTCCGGAAAGTGCACCTCACCGATGCCGAGATCGGCCCGCGGGTCGAGCATGCACCGGTCGGCGAGCGCGCGGGTCGCCGCGAGCAGCCGCCGCGCGGCCCGGTCGCCGAGGCCCGCCACCTGCACGACCTCGTCCGCGACGTCGTGCATCTCCTTGCCGCTCTTGAGATAAGCCTCCGCGTTGACGCGGTCGACGTGCCGCGCGTCGAGCGCCACGAGGCGACGCGCGGCGTCGAGCACGTCGAGAGTCGGGCCGTCGCCCCGGTCGGCGCCGCGGACCGCGTTGGTGAGGACGACGGGCAGCTGGTTGTCGAGCGCCCACGCGAGCAACCGGCCGGCCCGCGCCGCATCCCCCGGACCGCGATGGTCCACGACCTCGATGACGAGGTCGTGCGGCTCGAGCCCGGCGGCGACGAGCGGGTCGCGCCAGCCGTCGTACGCCGCGCGCGCAAGGTCAGGGCGGCGCGCGGCGACGGCCCGGCCGACGTCGGAGTCGGGCCCGAGCAGGACGACGAGACCCTCGACATGGCCGGCGACCAGCTCGACCGACGTGATCGGCTGGCCGCGCTCGCCGGCGAGATGCGTCGCGCTGACGAGCCGGCACACCGACGCCCAGCCGCGTTTGCCCGTCGCCAGCACCGTCGCCCGAGGTAACCGGCGATCGACGTACGCCCCACCGCGCGCAGGTGTCTTGCGCTCTGTTTTTGAGCGCGCGGAGCACGACCCCGGCGGCGTTCCGAGGGCGAGGTCGGTGCCGAGGATCGGGCGAATGCCGGCGCGCTGGCAGGCGGTGACGAACTTGACCGCGCCATAGACGCCGTCCCGGTCGGTCAGCGCGAGGACGTCCATGCCGTGGTCGGCGGCGCGCTGGACGAGGTCGGCCGGATGGCTGGCGCCGTGACGCAGTGAGTAGCCGGACGCGACGTGCAGGTGGACGAACGGATCGGGCATCGCGCGGTCAGCTGGCTTCGGTGAGGTGCGGCAGCAGCCCCAAGGTCGTCTCGACGACAGCGAGGAAGAGATGTGCGTCGCGGACCAGGTCGTCGGCCTCGCGGGTGGTGACGGCCGTGCGGAGCCCGGCGAGGGCGGCGGCCCGCTTGTCGGCTCCCGCCGCGAAGTAGGTCGCCCACTCCGCTAGCTCCGGCGCCCGCCCGGCGAGCAGCACCCAGGCACTCGTCGGCCGGCGCAGCTTGGCGTCCGCCGGGACGGCGCGCGCGGCGAGCACGGCGGCGGCAGCCCGCAGCGCCGCGAGGTGCGCAGTCGCATAACGCTCGCCGGGCGTCTCGGCGCGCTCGGCTTCCCGCAGCGCGTGCCGGGCGCCGGCGAGCAGGCGCAGCGCGGCCGGTGCCGCGCGGCGGTCGGAGGTGAGGACGGCCATCGACTCCGCCGTCAGTCGAGGACCGCGGTGACGGTCCAGCGGCCGGTCGTCCAGGCGAAGCACAGCTCGACGACGGCGCTGCTCCGGCCCGGCGCCGCCGCCTCGACGCGCCAGAACTCCCGCTCGTCGTCAGTGACGCCCGAGCCCGGGACGTCCTCGGCGTCGACCCACCACGCCCCGGTCGCCCACCAGTGGTCGAGCACCTCGCGGACCACGTGCCGCCGGCCGCGCCGGACGAACGCGACGGGAACGTCATCGCGACGCTCGACCTCGACGGGGTCGGCGTAGCGCCGGGCGAGAAACGCAGGCATGCGAGGCTCCCCTCAGGCGGGCAGCCGGGGGAAGGCGGACTGCGTGCTTGGCGGCAGCGGGTGGCCCTTCACATCGCTTCCCCACGACGGAAGCGCCACCCGATGCCGTGTCGAACATACGTTCGATCGACGACATCCGTCAAGTGGTGCGGCCGCGCGCAAGGCGGTCAGGGGGAATGGCGCTTCGACGGACTCTGCTCAACCGACGTAGTCGTCGGCTCCGAAAAGGCGCCGATCCCGCACCCACGCATCGAAAGACAGCAGGCCGTCGTCGTACTCCAGGACCACCAGCGCCTCATCCTCCGGGTGAAGCCGCTTGCCGATCTCCTGGAACCAGAACGGCAGGAACGCCGCCCGGACATTCCACGACCGGAGCGTCTGCACGGCGTTCTCGCAATGATCAGCGACGGTGGCCAGACGCACCGCCATTCTCAGCGACCGCGCCACGCAACAGATCCTGTCATCACCAGCGGACGAGCCGCCCCATCCAGCGCATCCAGCCCGGCCAGAGCTGGAGCCACTGCCACTGGCTGATCGGCGCGGCGTAGGCCCACGGCTTGTCGGCCTCCCCCGCGACATCGATCCCTCGGCGCTGCACGAATCCGCGCAGATGAGCCATCAGCTCGTCCTGCGCCTGGCGGCCGGTCGGCCGGAAGACGATGTGCTCGTCCCGCACCGACGCCTCGACGACCTCGCCCGTGTCGGTGAAGAAGGCGTACTCCTGCTCCTCGACGGAGTAGACGTGGATGCGCCGGGCTGCCTCGGCGTAAGAGAAGAAGGCGCGCACGTCACCGTTGCCCCGGTCAACCGCGAACACCACCGCATCGATTGCCTCGCCGTCGACTTCTTCGACGTCGACAACGTCATCGATGTCGTACGACGACACCGCCAACACCCGCAGCGCAACGAACGCTGCGATGACAACGACGAGCCCGGCCAACGCGAAGCCGACGGACGTGAAGAACCGCTCCCACAGGAATTGAACGTCCGTGTTGACCAGCCCGCTGCCGATGCCGCCGAGCACGAGGCCGATGCCCGTGGCGACGAGCAACGCGGCCGTCGCCAGCCGCAGCCAGCCGCCGTCCGTGTCATCCATCCGCAGCCACCAGACCACCAGCGCGGTGGCCGTCAGGGCGAACAGCAATCCGCCGGCGTCTCCGGCGAGGCCGAATGCCGACAAGGTCAGCCCGACGTGCAGCCCGCTCGGCGCCTCCTCGAACCGGGACCCTGCGGCGCCGATGCCGTCGATGACCGCGCCGACGACGTGCAGCCAGCCGGCGGCGACGACCGCGATCGCGAGGCCGCGCACAACGGCCACGTCCCGCGACGGTGTGCCTGCGCTGCTCGGCATGCGCGCACTCTATGCACGTCGACAACACAAGCGGCGGATCGCTGTTGCACGGTCCTCTAGCGTGCAGGCGTGACGATCGAGCCGGACACCAAGGACTGGACCTGGGTGCTGAACCGGCCGTGTCCGGAGTGCGGGTTCGACTCGCGAAGCTTCCCCCGTGACCAGGTAGGCGCGATGGTCCGCGGCACCGCTGCCGAGTGGCAGACGGTGCTGCGCCGCTCCGATGTCCGCCGCCGGCCCGATCCCGCGACGTGGTCGCCGCTGGAATATGCCTGCCACGTCCGAGACGTCTTCCGGCTCTACGCGCAACGGCTCGAGATGATGCTGCAGAGCGACGACCCGGCGTACCCGAACTGGGACCAGGACGCGACTGCGATCGAAGAGCGGTACGCCGAACAGGACGCCGCCGTTGTCGCGGCCGAGCTCGCGACCGCTGCAGATGACATCGCCGGCCGGTTCGACCGGGTCGTGGATGACGAGTGGGCACGCACCGGCCGGCGCAGCGATGGCGCAACGTTCACCGTGGAGACGTTCGCCCGCTACTTCATCCACGATCCGATCCATCACCTGCACGACGTCGGCGCGACGTGATCGTCAACGACGTCGAGCTCGCCGGGCGGCCGCGGTGGCGCGGCAAACCGGGCCGGCTCGAGGTGCACTACCTGACCGCCACCGACCGGTCGACCGGCACCGGACTCTGGCTCCATCACGAGGTCGTCGCGCCGACAACGGGCGACGCCTACGCGCACGGCTGGGTGACGGTTTTCCCGACGGACGCCGCACCACGGTGTGAGCGGTTCGGCCCGTCGCCGGTCGTCGATCTCGACCGCCGCTGGTTAGCCACCGCGGACGGTGTCGTCATGACGCCGACGTCGGCGAGCGGCACGGCCGGCGGCCTGGACTGGGACGTGCGCTGGGACCCCGCGTCTTCCGCGCCGCTGTGGACGTTTCCCCGCTGGGCTTGGCGCCGCCAGCTCCTTCCCGCGGCGCAGGTGCTGCCCACCCCGACGACGACGGTGACCGGAAGCGTCGGGTCGACGGCCTACGACGGGCCGAGCGGCATCGCGCACATCTATGGCCATGGCAACGCGCAGCGCTGGGTCTGGCTGCACGCCGACCTCGGCGCTGGCGACGTGCTCGAGATCGTCGCGGCGACAGCCCGCCGTCCGGGCATGCGTGCGCTGCCACCCTTGCCGTTGCTGCAGCTGCGGGTCGGCGGAGTGGACTGGCCGCGCGACCCGCTCGCCGCCGCGCCGCTGCTGCGCGCGCGCATCGACCGGCGCGATGCCTTCCGCGTCTCCGGGATCGTCGGGCGGCGGCGGATCGACGTACAGGTCCTGCTGCCGGCCGACCGCCGGATCGAGCTCGGCTACGTCGACCCGGACGGTGCGACGGCGACGTGCACCAACACCGAACTCGCCGACGTGCACGTCCGCACCGAGCGGTTGCGCGCCGGGCGTTGGCGCAACGACCGGGAGTGGTTCCTCACCGGCACCGCGCACGCCGAGATCGGCACCCGCCCCTGATCGCGTGCGGCGCCTCAGCGCCGCACGCGCACCACGACGCTTCCGGTCGCCTTCGCGCCCTTCGTGTCGATCACCGTGAGTCGGACCCGGTGCTTGCCCGCCGAGAAGCGGTGCCGGACCGTCGCACCGATGGCGTCGGTCTTCCCGTCGCCGTTGAAGTCCCAGCGGAACTTCAGCTTGGAGCTTGGCGTCTTGTCGTCGTACGACGAGGAGCCGTTGAAGGTCACGAGGTGGCCAGCGCGCGGGTGATGCGGCTTCACCTCGATCTTCACGGTCGGCGGCTGGTTGCCTGCCGTCCCGAACCCGTAGTCGAACGGCGCACAGCCCTTGCTGCCCGTGAGCCGGACGTCCCCGCTGAGGTTGCCACCGCGACCCGGCTTCGCGAACGTCGGCCCGATGTCGGTGCCCTTCATCTTGAGCACCTT
>JAFAQI010000112.1 GCA_019246495.1 Frankiales bacterium
CGCGAGACAAGCACGCCTGTCCTTGCGCCGTACGCCGGTGCGGGTGCGGCTGGTCCCGACGGGGTTGTCGCCCGACGCCGAGCAGGCGGCGCAGCCGGTGGAGGTCGGCCGGTCCGGCGGCGAAGTTGTCGAAATCCACGGGCGGCCGAGCGAGCTGCTGCTGTTCGCGTTCAACCGCAAGGCCGACGCGCGCCTCGACCTGAAGGGCAGCGCCAAGGCGATCGACGCCCTCCAGCAGGCCAAGCTCGGCCTCTGAGTCGACCAGCCGCGCCACCGCGGCGAGATGCGCGACACTTGCCGGGTGACGATCGGCTCTCCTGCCGAGATGGCCGGCGCGCTCGACGCGCAGGGCTATCTCGCGGATGAGGGTGTGGCGACGGCGGCGTACCTCGCTGTCGCGATGCGGCGGCCGTTGCTCGTCGAAGGTGATGCCGGCGTCGGCAAGACCGCGCTTGCACAGGCGCTCGCCGGTGTCCTCGCCGCGCCGCTGATCCGGCTGCAGTGCCACGAGGGCATCGACGCCGCCCAGGCGCTTTATGACTGGGACTTTCCCCGCCAGCTGCTGCACCTGCGCGCGGCTGAAGCAGCGGGCAAGGCGGGCGATGTCGACGCGGTCGAGCACGAGCTCTACAGCCGGCGATTCCTGGTGTCGCGGCCGTTGTTGCAAGCGATCGAGACCGACCCCGCGGTCCTGCTCGTCGACGAGGTCGACCGCGCCGACGACGAGTTCGAGGCGTTCCTGCTGGAGGTGCTGTCGGACTTCACGGTGTCGATTCCGGAGATCGGCACGCTTCGCGCCACAACACCGCCGGTCGTCGTCGTCACGAGCAACCGCACGCGAGAGGTGCACGACGCGTTGAAGCGTCGGTGCCTCTATCACTGGGTGGACCACCCGTCGTTCGAGCGTGAGGTCGCGATCGTCCGTCGCCGTTTCCCTGATGTTGCCGAGCAGCTCGCTGCGCAGGTCACCGGCGCGGTGCACCGACTGCGCGACGCCGAGCTGCTCAAGCCGCCGGGCGTCGCGGAGACGCTCGACTGGACCGAGGCACTCGTCGCGGTCGGTGCCACGCGGCTCGACCCGGAGTCGGCGACGCGCACGTTGGGCGCGGTGCTGAAGTACCGCGAGGACGTCGAGCGGGTGACCCGCGGGCCCGGCGGTCTCGCCGGCATGTTGGCGGGTGCGGCCGGTGGCGGCTGACCGGACGTCGTACGACGTCACCGACACGCTGGTCGGCCTCGCGGCGACACTGCGCGCAGCCGGAGTCGACGCCGGCCCGTCGCGCGTGCACGCCGCGGTGTCCGCACTCGCGACGTTGGACGCGACGAGTCGTACCGATGTCTACTGGGCTGGCCGCTTGACGCTGTGCTCCCGGCCGGACGACCTCGATCGTTACGACCGCGTCTTTACGGCGTACTTCGCACCGACGGCGTCGTCGCGCGGCCTTGTGCGACCTGAGCCGCCGCGGCTCCACGTCGTGCCCGCCGTGCTTCTGGACGGCGACAGTGCGGACGCGGTGACAGAGGACGAGAGCGGCGGCGACGAGCTGCGGGTGGCGGCCAGCCGGACCGAGTTGTTGCGGCAGAAGGACTTCGCCGAGCTCGGTGACGCGGAGCGGGCCGAGCTCGCGCGTTTGCTCGCGGCGCTGCGGCTGCGTCCCGACAGCCGGCGCAGCCGCCGTACGACGCCCGGCCGGCGCGGCGTCCCGGACCGCCCGCGAACACTTCGCCGCTGGGTCCAGGCGGGCGGTGAGCCGATGCCACCCGCCTTTCGCGAGCGGCATGAGCGCAGCCGCCGCCTGGTACTGCTGGTCGACGTCAGTGGCTCGATGAGTGCCTACGCCGACGCGCTGCTCCGCTTCGCCCATGCGGCCAGCCGGCGCGACCGCGGCCCGCAGACCGAGGTGTTCACGATCGGCACGCGGCTCACCAGGGTGACCCGCGAGCTGTCGCATCGTGACCCCGAGACTGCGCTGCGGTCGGTTGCGGCCGCGGTGCCCGACTGGTCCGGCGGCACCCGCCTCGGTGTGCTCGTGAAGAGCTTCCTCGACGCCTGGGGCCAGCGCGGGTTGGCGCGCGGTGCGGTCGTCGTCCTGCTGTCGGACGGGTGGGAGCGGGGCGACGTCACGTTGCTCGGCGAGCAGATGGCCCGGCTACGCCGCCTCGCCCACCGGGTCGTCTGGGCGAACCCGCGCGCGGGCCGGCCCGGCTTCGAACCTGTGGCCGCCGGGATGGCCGCGGCCCTCCCACACGTTGACTCCTTTGTGTCCGGTCACAGCCTTGCCGCGCTCGAGGAGCTCGCGCACGTCGTCGCCGGCGGACGGCAGATGGAGGTGCGGACCAGTGCGTGACCTCGTTGCCCAGCTCGCCGGGTGGTCGGCCGACGGTCGCCGGTTCGCTCTCGCGACGGTTGTCGGCGTACGAGGAAGTGCGCCGCGCCTTCCGGGTGCGTCTCTCGCGGTGCGCGACGACGGAGAGGTCATCGGCAGCGTCTCCGGTGGTTGCGTCGAAGGCGCGGTGTACGACGTTGCGACCGAAGTTCTCGCGAGTGACGAGCCCCGACTCGAGACCTATGGCATCAGTGACGAGGACGCGTTCGCCGTCGGGCTCACGTGTGGCGGCATCCTCGACATCCTCGTGCGGCCCGTGGACACCGGCGCGGACTTCACCGCCCTCACGACGTCGATCACAGCAGGCGAGCCGGTCGCCGTCGCCACCGTCATCAGCGGTGAGGCGCCCGTTGCCGCGCAGCTCGTGGTCTGGGCGGACCGCGTCACCGGCGGACTCGGCCGCACCGGACTCGATGCGGCGGTCTCCGATGACGCACGCGGTCTGCTCGCACAAGGACAGACCGGCGTACGGCACTACGGCCCCAACGGCGAACGCCGACAGGACGAGGTCGCCGTCTTCATCGAGTCGTTCGCTCCGCCGCCGCGGATGCTCGTGTTCGGCGCGATCGACTTCGCCGCGGCGGTCGCACGCATCGGCAAGTACCTCGGCTACCGCGTGACCGTGTGCGATGCGCGACCGGTGTTCGCTACCGAGAAGCGCTTTCCCGAGGCCGACGAGGTCGTCTGCGCCTGGCCGCATCGTTATCTCGCCGATACCGAGGTCGACGCCCGCACGGTCATCACGGTGCTGACCCACGACCCGAAGTTCGACGTGCCGTTGCTCGAGGTCGCGTTGCGGACACCGGCCGCCTACATCGGCGCGATGGGGTCGCGTCGTACGCATGACGACCGCATCGCCCGGTTGCGCGCCGCGGGCTTCACCGACGACGAGCTGTCCCGGCTGCGCTCACCGATCGGCCTCGACCTGGGAGCGCGTACGCCGGAAGAGACTGCGGTGTCGATCGCTGCGGAGATGATCGGTCTGCGGTGGGGCGGCAGCGGCCGGCCGCTCGGCGAGACCGACGGAGCCATCCATCGCTGACGTCCCGCCGTCGCAGCAGCCTGGCCACGCGGTCGCCGCGCTCGTTCTCGCGGCCGGTGCGGGCACCCGGCTGGGGATGCCGAAGGCGCTCGTCGAGCTCGACGGGGAGCTGTTGGTCGACCGGGCGGCGCGCGTCGCGTCGGCAGCCGGCTGTGATCCGGTGGTCGTCGTGCTCGGCGCCGAGGCTTCGCGCGTCGTCTCCGCCGCCCGACTGGAGCACGCCGTCGTCGTCGTGAACGACGACTGGTCGACCGGGATGAGCAGCTCGCTGCGCTGCGGCCTCGCGGCGCTCACCGACTTGCCCGCCGGCAGCGCGATCGTGCTGCTCGTCGACCAGCCCCGCGTGACGCCCGACGTCGTACGCCGGCTGGCGGAGACCTGGCGGAAGGCCCGTCCTTCGGCGGTCGTCGCGACGTATTCCGGCGAGCCGCGCAACCCCGTGCTGCTCGATCGAGCGGTCTGGAGTGACCTCGCCGCAAGTGTCAGCGGTGACACCGGTGCACGAGAGTGGTTGCGGGGGCATGCCGATCTCATCGCAACGGTGGCCTGCGACGATCTCGGCAGCGCCGTCGACATCGACACCCGCGCAGACCTGGCCCAGCTGCAGGAGGAGACACGATGAAGCTCGAGCACGACTTCACGGTGCCCGCGCCGGTCGACGAGGCCTGGAAGGTGCTGCTCGACGTCGAGCGCATCGCACCGTGCATGCCGGGCGCCACGTTGCTCAACGTCGACGGCGACTCGTTCACCGGCTCGGTCAAAGTGAAGGTCGGACCGATCCAGGTCACCTACAAGGGCGAGGCGAAGTTCGCCGAGAAGGACGAGACCGCCCACCGGGCTGTCATCGAAGCCTCCGGGAAGGAAGCGCGCGGCAGCGGCACCGCGTCGGCGACGGTGACGGCCGTGCTCACCTCCGCCGGTCCCACTTCGACGAAGGTCGCCGTCGAGACCGATCTCAACGTCACCGGCAGGCCGGCGCAGTTCGGCCGCGGCGTGATGGCGGAGGTCGGCGCCAAGCTCATCGGCCAGTTCGCCAACTGCCTCGCCGAGGAGCTCGCCAGCCCCGCTCCGCCGGCCGCGCCCGCAACGAGCGCCTCCACTCCGACCGCGCCGGCCGCTGAGCCGCCTGCGCCGGACACCGCGACGACCGACGACGAGGGTTACGTGGCGCCCGGACAGAGCGTCCCGGCCGAGGAGGTGCGCGAGGCCGAGGGCCCGGCCGCCACCCGCGCGCCGCGGCCCGAGGCTCCGCCGATCGACCTGCTCGAGGTCGCCGGGGGATCGGTCGCGAAGCGGCTGGCACCTGTCGCCGCTCTGGTCGCGCTGGTGCTGCTCGTCGTGTGGCGCCGCCGCCGGCGCTGACTGTCATCGGTCATCGGGCCCGGCGTCATCGCCGTCCGCGCTGACCGCGACAATCGACGTAACCCGAAACGAGGAGACGTGCGCGATGTCCAGCAGTGACGCGAAGGTCGTCGGACCGAGCGGAGACCGGTACGACGAGGTGCTGACGCCCGAGGCGATCGCCTTCGTGACCGACCTGCAGCGGAGGTTCGGGCAGACCCGCGAGGAGCTGCTCGCCCGGCGAAAGGACCGGCGCCGCCAAGCCGCCGAGACCGGAAAGCTCGGGTTCCTCGACGAGACCAAGGACGTGCGCCAGGACGACTCGTGGCAGGTCGCGCCGCCGGCCGACCTCCAGGACCGCCGCGTCGAGATCACGGGCCCGACCGACCGCAAGATGCTCATCAACGCGCTCAACTCCGGCGCCAAGGTGTTCATGGCGGACTTCGAGGACGCCAACACGCCGACCTGGCAGAACATGGTCCAGGGTCAGATCAACCTGACCGACGCCATCGAGCGCCGCATCGACTTCACCTCGCCCGAGGGCAAGGACTACAAGCTCAAGGACGAGGTCGCCGCACTCATGCCGCGCCCACGTGGCTGGCACCTGCCCGAGAAGCATGTGCTCGTCGACGACAAGCCGGTGAGCGGCTCGCTGTTCGACTTCGGGATGTTCTTCTTCCACAACGCGCAGCGGTTGCTCGACAAGGGGACGCGGCCCTACTTCTACCTGCCGAAGATGGAGTCGCACCTCGAGGCCCGGCTCTGGAACGACGTCTTCACGCATGCGCAGAGCGCCCTCGGCGTTCCGCACGGCACCGTGCGCGCGACCGTCCTCATCGAGACGATCCCGGCCGCGTTCGAGATGGACGAGATCCTCTACGAGCTGCGCGACCACTCCTACGGTCTCAACGCCGGCCGCTGGGACTACATGTTCTCGATGATCAAGACGTTCCGGGACCGCGGCGAGGAATACCTGCTGCCCGACCGCAACAGCGTCACGATGACCGTGCCGTTCATGCGCGCCTACACCGAGCTTCTTGTCCAGACCTGTCACAAGCGCGGCGCGTTCGCGATGGGCGGCATGGCCGCGTTCATCCCGAGCCGCAAGGACAAGGAGATCAACGACCAGGCCATCGCAAAGGTGAAGGCCGACAAGGAGCGCGAGGCTGCGGCAGGCTTCGACGGCACCTGGGTCGCCCATCCCGACCTCGTGCCGGTCGCGCTCGCGGAGTTCGACAAGGTGCTCGGTGACAAGCCCAACCAGATCGACAAGCAGCGCCCGGACGTGTCGGTGACCGCCGACCAGCTGCTCGCCGCGCGCGAGACACCGGGTGACATCACCGAGGCCGGGCTGCGGACCAACGTCGACGTCGGCATCCGCTACATCGAGTCGTGGCTGCGCGGCACCGGCGCCGCGGCCATTCACAACCTCATGGAGGACGCGGCCACGGCCGAGATCTCCCGCTCGCAGATCTGGCAGCAGGTGCACAACGACGTGACGTTGTCCGACACCGGCGAGAAGGTCACCGCGGAGCTCGTTCGCAAGGTCGCCGACCAGGAGACCGACAAGATCCGCGACGAGATCGGGGCCGACACGTACGACGCCGGCCGCTGGAAGGAAGCACGCGACATCTTCGAAGAGGTCGCGCTCGCAGACGACTTCGCCGACTTCCTGACGCTTCCGGCTTACGACCGGCTGGACTGACAGCTATGGCCACGTGACCGGGTTCTAGCCCGGTCAATCGGCCAAAGCCTCACTCGAGGATCGCACCGGGGTTGAGGATGCCGAGCGGGTCGAGCGCGTCCTTGACCCGTCGGGTCAGCGCCAGCACGTCCTCGCCCAGATAGCTCGGCAGCCAGGCGCGCTTGAGCCGGCCGACGCCATGCTCGCCGGTGATCGTGCCGCCGAGCGAAAGCGCGAGATCCATGACCTCGCCGAACGCGAGCTGCGCTCTCGCGACAGCGGCCTCGTCACCGGCGTCGTACACCACAAGAGGATGAGTGTTGCCGTCTCCGGCGTGCGCGACGACCGCGATCGTCACCTCGCGTTCGGCCGCGATCGCCTCGATGCCGCGCACCAGTTCGGGCAGCAGCGGCAGCGGGACGCCGACGTCCTCCAGCAGCAAGTTGCCCAATCGCTCCAGCGCCGGGAACGCCGCCCGCCTGGCGGCCGCAAACGCTTCGCCCTCCGCCGGATCATCGGTGGCGAACACCTCGGTCGCGCCGTGCTCTTCGGCGATTTTCGCGAGCGCCGCGATTTCCTCGCCCGCCGCGTGACCCGGCGCGTCCGACTGCGCGACCAGGAGCGCCCCTGCAGCGCGGTCGAGTCCCATCGACGTGAAGTCCTCGACGGCGTTGATCGACGTACGGTCCATCAGCTCCAGCATCGACGGCCGCAGCGTGCGCGTCATAGCCACGACCGCGGCCGCTGACGCGTCGAAGGTGGGGAAGGCCGCGACGAGTGTCGACGCCGGAGGCGGCATCGGGACAAGGCGCAGGGTGAGCTCGGTGATGACGCCGAGCGTGCCCTCCGACCCGACGAACAGCTTCGTCAGCGACAGGCCCGCGACGTCCTTGATGCGCGGACCGCCCAGCCGCACCGCCGTGCCGTCGGCCAGCACGACCTCCATCCCGAGGACGTAGTCGCTCGTGACGCCGTACTTCACGCAGCACAGACCGCCGGCGTTCGTCGCTGCGTTGCCGCCGATCGAGCAGATCTCGTACGACGACGGGTCGGGCGGATAGAACAAGCCGTGTTCGGCGGCGGCGCGCTTCACCTCGATGTTGAACAGCCCCGGCTGGACCACCGCGACCTTTGACACCGGGTCGACTCGGATGTCCCGCATGCGTTCGAGCGACACGACGATCCCGCCGTCGACCGCGCTCGACCCGCCGGACAGACCCGACCCGGCGCCCCGCGGCACGAGCGGGACGCGGTGCTCCGCCGCCCACCGGACCGCCGCCTGAACGTCGGCGGTGCAGGTGGCTCGCACGACCGCGAGCGGCCAGCCGGCGTCCGGATCCCGGGCCCAGTCGTGCCGGTAGCCCGCGACGAGGTCGCGGTCGGTGACCAGGGCCCCCTCGCGCAGCGTCGCCGCCAGCCCGTCGAGCGGGGCTCCGCTCGGGTCGACCGCCATGGCGCGAACGGTAGCCGCCGCCCGGCACCTCGCCGCAGGAGACGGTTCCTGCGGGTTTCGAGCGAGGCCCCCGCGCGGAAGAATCCGGACAAATTGTGACGTCCGACCCGCGAGGAACGCCGCCACCGGCCGTTGACCTGGGCGTAGGGGGACTCGGATCGAGGGAGATCACGAATGCAGGGAACCGCTCGTCGCACCACCAAGCGCGTCGCCGTCGCCGCGACCACGCTCGTCCTGGCCAGCACGGCCGCGCCCGCTCTCGCGAGCGGCGGCGTCGTCGGCACCGTCACGAGCACGGCCAGCCACGCCTACCGGCACGGCCTCGTCCCGACCGTTGAGGGCGCGCGCAACAAGGCGCTCGGCATCGGCCTGCCGGGGCTGTCGATGCAGCTCACCTACGGCGGCGGAAACAGCGGCGTGGGTGTCACGACCGGCGCGCCCAAGGTCTACCTCGTGTTCTGGGGCAGCCAGTGGGGCACCGCCGGCACCAACAGCAGCGGTTACACGACGCTCTCCAACGACCCGTCCGGTGCGGCGCCGGTCGTGCAGGCGTTCTTCAAGGGCCTCGGCACCAACAGCGAGGGCTGGTCGAAGGTCATGACGCAGTACTGCGAGGGCGTGGCGTCCGGCGCCAAGACCTGCCCGGCGAACGCGGCGCACGTCGGCTACCCGACCGGTGGCGCTCTGGCCGGTGTCTGGTACGACAACAGCGCTGCGGCTCCGAGCCAGGCGACGCAGGCACAGATCGGCCAGGAAGCCGTCAACGCGGCCGGCCACTTCGGCAACACGACGGCTGCGTCGAACCGCAACGCCGAGTACGCGATCATCTCGCCGACCGGCACGCACCCCGACGGCTTCAACACCGCGTCGAGCACGTGGTGCGCATGGCACGACTGGACCGGTGACGTCGGCATCAACTCGCCGTACGGCGGCATCGCGTTCGCCAACGACCCCTACCAGACCGACATGGGTTCGAGCTGTGGCCAGAACTTCGTCAACCCGGGTGCAGCGGGCCTGACCGACGGCTTCACGATGGTGTTCGGTCACGAATACGCCGAGACCATCACCGACCAGTTCCCGGCCGGTGGCTGGACCGACTTCCAGGGCCAGGAGAACGCCGACAAGTGCGCGTGGATCTCCTCCGGCCAGGGCGCTGCGTTCAACCTCTCGCTCTCGACCGGCCGCTACGCCGTGCAGAGCACGTGGGGCAACGACTTCAACGGTGGCAAGGGTGGCTGCGAGACCACACACGCCTAGTCGTTTGTTCGCTTGACGAAAAAGCCCGGGTGAATGCCCGGGCTTTTTCGTTAGGGTCGTCCGGTGAGTGAAGCCGCCATCGTCGTCGAAGGACTGACGAAGACCTTTGCCGGTCGCGGACGTGACGCCAGACCCGTCGAGGCGCTGCGCGGCATCGACCTCAGCGTCCGGCGGGGCACGGTGCTCGGCGTCCTCGGTCCCAACGGTGCGGGCAAGACGACGGCCGTGCGCATCCTGACGACCTTGCTGCAACCGACCGCCGGCCGCGCGACGGTCGAGGGCCACGACGTCGTTCGCGACGCCGCCGCGGTCCGCTCCGTCATCGGTCTCGCCGGCCAGTCGACGGCCATCGTCGACGAGCTGTCGGGCCGCGAGAACCTCGAGATGGTCGGCCGGCTGCACCACCTCGGCAAGCCCGGCGCGGCTGCCCGTGCGGGCGAGCTGCTCGAGCAGTTCGACCTGGTCGACGCTGGTGAGCGGATGGCCAAGACCTACTCGGGCGGCCTGCTCCGGCGCCTCGACCTGGCGGCGAGCCTCGTCGCGCATCCCGCCGTGCTGTTCCTCGACGAGCCGACCACGGGACTCGACCCGCGCAGCCGGCTGGCGATGTGGGACGTGATCCGCAACCTGGTCGCCGGCGGCACCACGCTGCTGCTGACGACGCAGTACCTCGACGAGGCGGACGAGCTTGCTGACGAGATCGTCGTCATCGACCGCGGTCAGGTGATCGCGGCCGGGACGTCGGAGGAGCTCAAGGGCCGCATCGGCGGTGACGTCGTGGAGTTCGTCGTACCCGACGGGTCGCGCATCGCCGCAGCCGTCGATGCGGTCGAGCCGCTGGGGGAGAGCCGGCCGACAGTCGAGAGTGACAGCGGCCTGGTCTCGGTGCGCGTCGGCGCGCGGGGCTCGGAGGCGCTGGTGGAGACCGTACGACGGCTCGACGCGGCCGGGATCTCGTCGGTCGGCCTGGCCCTTCGCCGGCCGTCGCTCGACGACGTGTTCCTCGCACTCACCGGCCACGCCGCCGACGACACCAGCGACAGCGAAGGAGTGTCTCCGTGAGCGAGCAGTCGCTGCGCTGGGCCGGCAACGACGCGTGGGTCATCACCTGGCGCAACCTGACGGTCTGGCGCCGGGTGCCGGCGTACCTGGTCTTCACGGTCGTGCAGCCGACGATCTTCACGCTGCTGTTCCGCTACGTCTTCGGCGGCGCGATCCCGGTGGCGGTGCCGGGTGGCTACGTCAACTACCTGCTGCCGGGTGTGATCGGTCAGACCGCGGCGTTCGCGACGATGGCGACCGCGATCTCGCTCGCGATCGAGGCGCAGAAGGGCGTGATCGACCGGCTGCGCGTCATGCCGATCGCCCGCTCGGCGGTGTTGCTCGGCCGCTTGCTCGCCGATGGCTTCCGGATGCTCGTCACGCTGCTCGTGATCGTCGCGGTGGGCTACGCCGTCGGCTTCCGCTTCCACAACGGTGTCGGTGGCGCGCTTGGCATGATCGCGCTGGCCGAGGCGTTCGGGCTCGCATTGTGCTGCGTGTCGATGTTCATCGGTCTGGCGCTGCGCCAGGAAGAGGCGGTGCAGGCGTTCGGCCTGATCTGGCTGTTCCCGCTCACGTTCGTGTCGTCGGCGTTCGTGCCGCTGGCCTCGATGCCCGGCTGGCTCCAGGCTTTCGCCGTCAACCAGCCGGTGACGCATGTCATCAACGCGCTGCGCTGGATGGCGCTCGGCGACACGCCGCTGTCCCACAACGGCGACAACCTGTGGCTGTCGATCGTGTGGATCGTCGGGATCATCGCGGTCTTCCTGCCGCTCGCGGTGCGGGCCTACCGTCGGGTGTCTTAGCGACACCGGGTTTCTTGCACTGAACGGGTGCGTGGCGGTGCCGGTCCGGCCGCTGGTCGCTGACTAGCATCGGCGACCTCCCATGACTGCTGTGCCTGACCTCGCCATGCCCGAAGGCGTGCCGCTGCGCGCCTGGCAACGCCACGCCCTGGCGGCGTACCACGCGGCGGGACAGGCTGACTTCCTGGTCACTGCGACCCCCGGCGCAGGCAAGACCACGTTCGCGCTCGCGGTCGCGCGCACACTGCTGGATCGGCGCGTGGTCGACCGAGTTGTCGTCGTCTGCCCGACGGACCATCTGCGGACGCAGTGGGCGGACGCGGCGGACCGCATGGGACTCGCGTTGGACCCGACGCTCAGCAACGCCGTCGGACCGGTGCGGCCGGACATGCGCGGCTACGTGACGACCTACGCACAGGTCGCCGGCGCGCCGATGCTGCACCGCGCGCGGACCGACGCGCGACGCAGTCTCGTGATCCTCGACGAGATCCACCACGCGGGCGATGGCCTGTCGTGGGGGGACGCGGTCGCCGAAGCGTTCACACCCGCGCGGCGACGGCTCGCATTGACCGGTACGCCGTTCCGCACGCGGCCGGACGAACGCATTCCTTTCGTCCGCTATGACAGCGGCGACGATGACGCACTGGTGAGTTCCGCCGATGTGACCTATGGCTATCGCGAGGCGCTGGCCGACCGCGTCGTACGTCCGGTCGTGTTCGCCGCTTACACGGGCGTCTCGCGGTGGCGCAACAGCGCGGGCGAGGTGATCGCGGCCTCGCTGTCGGAGTCGGCGACGAAGAAGACCGAGGCGGCCGCCTGGCGGACCGCGCTCAATCCCAACGGTCGTTGGGTGCCGCACGTCATCGCGGCGATGGACGAGCGCATCACGCACCTGCGCGAGCACGGGATGCCGGACGCGGCGGGGCTGGTGCTCGCCTCCGACCAGGACGACGCGCGCGCCTACGCCGCGATCGTCGAACGGGTCACCGGCGAGAAGCCGGCGCTGATCCTGTCCGATGACCCGAAGGCCAACGCGCGGATCGCGGAGTTCACGTCGTCGGCCGAGCGCATCGCGGTGTGCGTGCGGATGATCTCGGAAGGTGTCGACATTCCTCGCGCCGCGTGCCTGGCGTGGATGACGTCGTACCGCACACCGCTGTTCTTCGCCCAGGCCGTCGGCCGGGTCGTGCGTGCGCGGAGCCGGGCCGAGTCGGCGACGGTGTTCCTGCCGGCGGTGCGCCCGTTGCTCGCACTCGCGGCGGAGCTGGAGGCCGAGCGCAACCACGTGCTTCCGCCGCCGGAGCCGGGTCAGGATCTGATCGATCCCTACGACGTCGAGCGCGAGATCGTCGGCGGCGAGACGGTCGAGGCGCTCGGATCCGACGCCGAGTTCGCGCACGTGCTGCACGGTGGCCGCGCAGTCGTCGCCGACGCCGCCGACGACCGGCCGGTGTCGGCGGACGAGGCGGACTACCTGGGGCTGCCCGGCCTGCTCTCGCCGGAGCAGACTGCCGCGCTCCTTGCCAAGCGCGACGTCGAATTGCGCCGCCGGGTGGCAGCGGCGCGTTCCGCGGTCGCCGGGGACGAGCCGGACGAGTCCGAGCTCGCCGCCTACGCACAGGTCGCGGCTGCGCGACGGCGGCTGTCGGCAATGGTCTCGGCGTAC
>JAFAQI010000121.1 GCA_019246495.1 Frankiales bacterium
CGAATCGCGGCGGCTCCAGTCGTTGCCGCAGCGCGGCGCGGTCCGCGCCGGCAGCCGTCGGGCTGGCATAACCGCCGTCGATCGCGACGAGGGCCAGCGTCCGCTCATGATGAGCTGATGCGAACGTCGCCGCCACCGCGCCGCCCCACGAGTGCCCGACGATGACGGCGCGCGACCAGCCGATCGCGTCCATGGCCGTCGCGAGGTCACCGGCGACCGTCGCCAACGCGTAGTCACCGTCGCCGCCCTGCGGCCGATCCGAGTCCCCGTGCCCACGCTGGTCGACGGCGAGCACCGGGAGGCCTGCCAACAGTGGAGTGACCAGGTTCCAGAAGCGCCGCTGCGAGGCGAGCCCGTGCAGAAGGACGATCGGCGTACCGTGCCCCGGCCACCGCGTTGCCGCCAGCCGGACGCCCGCACCCGGAAGGTCGGTCTCGATGCCGCCCGCCGGAGCGGGCGCGACTCCAAGCCCGGGCACGTGGGGGCGCTACGTCAGCGGCCGCGACCCGACGTCGTGTGGACGATGAGTACGTCGCAGGACGCCCGGTGGCTGATGTTGGCGGGCACCGACCCGAGCAACCGGCCGGCGAGAGAGTTGAGGCCGCGGTTGCCGACCACGCAGAGTTCGACGTCGCGCTTGCCGATGACGTCCACGAGGACGTCCACCGGGTCGCCCGCCTGGCAGACCGTGTCGACGTTCTTCGCCCCCGCTTTCTTGGCGATGTCCGCCGCCTCGCGCAGGATGTCGTCCGCGGGATGTGAGCCGACGACCTTGTAGGCCTCTTCGCCGAGCGCATCCGCGGCCTGGCGCTGCTCGCGGTCGGACATCTGCGTGTAGGCGGACGCGATCAACAAGGCGCCGCCCGAGTCGGCGGCAACCTTCGCCGCGCGCTCCACGGCGCGGAACGACGACTGCGAGCCATCGGTGCCCACGAGGATCGTCGAGTAGCTGGCCACGGGGCGCCCCCTCATGCCGGTGCGTGCGGTGTCGTGCGCACGTTATCGGTTCGAGTCGTCCCTCCCCGCGCCGGTAGACTCGTCGCCCAGATCATGACTTCGTCCAGCCCGGGTGACGACCTGCTCTCCGCCTTGCGCGAGCGGGTCGTCGTCGCGGACGGCGCGATGGGGACGATGCTCCAGGAGCACGACCTCGGCATCGACGACTTCGAGGGCCATGACGGCTGCAACGAGGTCCTCAACGCGACGCGCCCGGACGTCGTACGAGCCGTGCACGATGCTTACTTCGCCGTTGGTTGCGATGCGGTCGAGACCAACACGTTCGGTGCCAACCTCGGCAACCTCGGTGAATACGGCATCGAGGACCGCATCCACGAGCTCTCCTTGCTCGGCGCGCAGCACGCGCGGGCCGTCGCCGACGACTGGTCCACGGCGGAGCGGCCGCGCTGGGTCATCGGGTCCGTTGGGCCCGGCACCAAGCTGCCGACGCTCGGCCACGTCTCCTACGCCGAGCTGCGCGATGCCTACATGGCGGAGGTCGCCGGCCTCGTCGAAGGCGGAGCCCACGCCATCCTCGTCGAGACGTCGCAGGACCTGCTCCAGGCCAAGGCCGCCATCAACGGAGCGCGCCGGGCCTTTCGCGCCGCCGGCACGAAGGTGCCGTTGTTCGCGCAGGTCACCGTCGAGACCACTGGGACGATGCTCGTCGGCAGCGAGATCGGTGCGGCGTTGACGGCGCTCGAGCCGCTCGAGATCGACCTCATCGGGTTGAACTGCGCGACCGGCCCGGCCGAGATGAGCGAGCACCTGCGCTACCTGTCCCGGCACGCCCGCATCGGATTGTCATGCATGCCCAACGCCGGGCTTCCGCAGCTCACTGCCGACGGCGCCAGCTATCCGCTGACGCCCGAGCAGCTGGCCGACGCGCACGACGCGTTCACCCGCGACTTCGGTCTCGCGTTGGTCGGCGGCTGCTGCGGTACGACGCCGGAGCATCTGCGCGCCGTCGTCGAGCGGGTCGGTGGCCGGGCCGTCACGCAGCGCCGAGCGCGGCCGGAGCCGGGTGCGGCGAGCGTCTACCAGCACGTTCCGTTCCGGCAGGACACGACGTACCTGACGATCGGCGAGCGCACCAACGCCAACGGGTCGCGCGCCTTCCGCGACGCGATGCTCGAGGGGCGCTGGGACGACTGTGTCGAGATCGCACGCGATCAGACCCGGGACGGCGCGCACCTGCTCGACGTCTGCATCGACTACGTCGGCCGCGACGGCGTGGGTGACATGCGCGCGGTCGCCAGCCGTTTCGCGACCGCGTCGACTCTGCCGCTGGTCCTCGACTCGACCGAACCCGCGGTCGTCGAGGCGGGGCTTGAGTGTCTCGGCGGACGTTGCGTCGTCAACTCCGTCAACTACGAGGA
>JAFAQI010000398.1 GCA_019246495.1 Frankiales bacterium
GAGATCACCGCGCAGGTCTGCGCCGCGCTCGACCAGGCGCACCGCGCCGGCATCGTGCACCGCGACGTGAAGCCTGGCAACGTGATGCTGACACCTGCGGGCGAGGTCAAGGTCATGGACTTCGGCATCGCCCGCGCGATGACGAGCACCGCAGCGACGATGACGCAAACCGCGGCCGTCATCGGCACCGCGCACTACCTCTCGCCCGAACAGGCTCGCGGCGAGCACGTCGACGCGCGCAGCGACATCTACTCCACCGGCTGCCTTCTCTACGAGCTGCTGACCGGCGCACCGCCGTTCAGCGGCGACTCACCAGTAGCGGTCGCCTACCAGCACGTCCGCGAGGATCCCGTCGCGCCGTCCCGGGTCGAGCCCGACGTCCCCGCGCCGGTGGACGCGATCGTTCTCAAGGCCATGGCGAAGAACCCCGCGAACCGCTACCAGAGCGCGGCCGAGCTTCGCGCCGACCTCGAGCGCGCACTCGCCGGTCGCCCGGTCGAGGCCACCCCGGTGCTGGCCGAGGACACCTCGCTCCTGATGCCGCCACCACCGACAACAGTGCTGCTGCGGCAGCCGCAACGCCGCACCGGCCGCGGCGCCGCCTACCTGCTGCTCGCCCTCGCAACGCTCGGTGTCTTCATCGTCGCGTTCCTGCTCGCCGGCAACCTGTTCTCCGGTGGCACCGGCGAGGTCAACGCGCCGGACGTCGTCGGGCAGACCTTGTCCGAGGCACAGCAGACGCTCATCGGCAAGGGCCTCAAGGTCGGCCAGATCACCTCCCAGTACGACCCCAAGGTCGCCGCCGGCGCCGTCATCAGCCAGGACCCCACCGCCGACATCCTGCTGCGCAAGGGGAGCAAGGTGGACCTGGTGGTGTCGAAGGGCATCCACTACGTGCTCGTCCCACCCGACCTGGTCGGGTTGACCCAGGACCAGGCCCGTACAGCGCTTCGGGCAGCTGGCCTGAAGGTCGGCAACGTCGTGTCCCGCAACTCCGCTGCGCCGGCCGGCCAGGTGCTCAGCACCAATCCCCCCGCCGGGTCGCAGGTGCCAGAGGGTGGCGCGGTGGACCTGTTCGTCTCCAACGCGCAGGTGAAGGTGCCGAAGGTCGTCGGCATGGATCTGCTCACCGCCGAGGGGATCCTCCAGCAGCGCGGCTTCACGGTGGTCGAGCGGCCGGCCCCGGTCTATGACAAGCACCTTCCGGAGAACTCCGTCGTCAGCCAGACCCCGGCCGCCGGCACCTACGCCGCGACCGGACCGGACTCCCCCGTGACGATCTACTACAACCAGAAACCGCAGCCGAGTCCGAGCCCCAGCCCGAGCTCCTCCGGCTCGCCGTCGCCGTCGCCGTCGACCACGCCGAGCCCCACCCCCACGCCGTAGCAATCGGGGCGTAGGGCGGCCGTCAGCCGACGTCCGCGCGCTGCCGTTCCAGTGACGCCGCGAGCTCCGGCACCCGGCCGGGGGCGTCTGCGTCGCCGCAACCGACGAGCCAGTTTGCGAGCAGCAGATGCCCGCCCTGGGTGAGCACCGACTCCGGATGGAACTGCACACCTTCGACGGGCAGGTCGCGGTGACGGATCGCCATCACGACTCCGCCCGCCGTCCGCCCGGTGACCTCGATCTCGGCCGGCAGCGTGTCCGCGACGACAGCAAGCGAGTGGTAACGCGTGGCAGTGAAGGGATCGGGCAGGCCGTGCAGCACACCCGCGCTGTCATGCTGCACCGCACTGGTCTTGCCGTGCAGCAGCTCAGGCGCGCGGTCGACGGATGCGCCGTGCGCCAGGGCGATCGCCTGATGTCCGAGGCACACGCCAAGCACCGGCAGCCGGTCCTCCACGGCCCGCACCAGGTCCACGCAGACTCCGGCGTCCTCCGGCCGGCCGGGGCCCGGCGAGAGCAGCACGCCGTCAACGCCCATGCGCAGCGGCTCGTCCGCCGCGAGCTCGTCGTTCCGTCGTACGACGACCTCGGCCCCCAACTGCGCGAGGTAGTGCACGAGGTTGAACACGAAGCTGTCGTAGTTGTCGACGACCAGGATCTGCGTCATGTCCGTCGTCCCGTCGTCGCGTCGCTCGACTCCTGACGTGCGAGCTCCTCGGCGAGCAGCACCCGGCGCAATGCCTTGCCGACCGCCGTCCGCGGCAACGCCTCGCGGAACTCCACGAGCTTCGGCACCTTGTAGGCGGACAACGCCGCCGAGCAGTGCGCGCGCACGTCGTCCTCGCTCAGGTCTGCACCCGGCGACGGTACGACGAACACCTTCACCGTCTCGCCGCGATAGCGGTCGGGCATCCCGATGACACACGACTCCGCCACACCGTCGAGCCCGGCGAGCACGTCCTCGATCTCCGCCGGATAGATGTTGAAGCCGCCGGCGATGATCAGATCCTTCTTGCGGTCGACGATCCGGAACCAGCCGTCGCGGTCCATCATCGCGAGGTCACCGGTCAGCAACCAGCCGTCGGCAAGCAACACCTGCTCACTCGCCGCGTGCCCCCAGTAGCCCGCGAACACCTGCGGTCCCTTGACCGCCAGCTCGCCGGTCTCACCGACCGCGAGGACGCGGGTCGGGTCGTCGGAGTCGACGATGCGAGCCGATGTCCCCGGCAACGGAAGACCGATCGATCCCGGCCGGCGCGGCCCGCGCACCGGATTGCAATGCGTCGCGGGCGAGCTCTCGGTCGTGCCGTAACCCTCGACGAGTGTCGCGCCGGACAGCGCTTCGAACCGTTGCTGCACCTCCGGCGGCAAGCGCATCGCCCCGGAGACACACGTGCGCAACGAGGACAGGTCGCTAGGCTTCGCGCGCAGCGCGTCGGCGAGCGCGTGATAGATCGGCGGTACGCCGGGAAACAGCGTCGGGCGTTCGCTCTCGATGGTGTCGAGGACGAGGTCCACGTCGAACCGCGGCACGAGGATCAGCCGACTCGCGAGCAAGACAGTCGTGAGCATGCACAGCGTCAGGCCATAGACGTGGAACAGCGGGAGCACCGTCAGGGTCGACTCCGCGCCACTGGTCGCCTCCGGCAGCCACAGCCGCATCTGATGCGCGTTGGCGACGAGATTGCTGTGCGTCAGCATCGCCCCCTTCGACACGCCCGTCGTGCCGCCGGTGTACTGCAGCACCGCGACGTCGTTCGGGTCGACCGAGGCTTGCGGCACCGCGGTCGCGCCGCGGAGCAGCGCGGACCAGTGGAAGACGTCGGCGTGGTGCGGGACGTGTGCAACCAGCCGGCGTCGCTCGGCCCGGGCACCGGGCGTCGGCAGCCGCAGCCGCAACCGGTCGCGGGCCGGTCGATAGTCGACCAACGACGTGGCAACGATCGCCCGCACCGCGACGTCGTCACGAAGCCCGACGACCGTGCCGACCGTGCGGTCCAGGCAGATGACAGCCGACGGCGCGGCGTCGACCAGCTGCGCGCGCAACTCGTCCGCGGTGGCCAGCGGGTTTCCCGGTACGACGACACCGCCGAGCCGCAGCACCGCGAAGAAGGCGATGACGTGCTGCGGGCAGTTCGGCAGCAGCAGAGCAACGCGGTCACCAGCACCGATGCCGAGCCCGGCAAGACCACCGGCCAACCGGTCGACCTGCCCGCGCAGCTCGGCGTACGTCAGCACCGAACCGTCTGCGGAGATCGCCGGCGCGCTCGGAAACGCCTCAGCGGCATCGTCGAGCAGCCGGGTCAGCGGCACTTGGGGGAAATCGAAGTCCGCGGGAATGTCCGGCGGATAGGACGCGAGCCAAGGCCGGTCGTCAGCAGGCGCGCTCTCCACCCGCGGAAGTCTCGCACGCAGCGCAGCGCAGCGCCGCGGGCTAGCGCGGCGAGGGCGACGCGGGGCTCGAGTGGGCGTGTGGCGTGTTCACCGTGACGTCGTTGAACGGGAGCCGCGGCTCGATCCATGGGAACACCACAAGGAACAGCAGGGCACAGGCGCCGGCGAAGACCAGCAACGACCCGAACACCTTCGCGACGACGTTCCCCGGCAGGTGGCGCCAGATCCACACATACATGACTCAGCCCGCCAACGCCGGTGGGACGACGCCCGGGCCCTTGGCCAGGGCCTGGGTGAGGACGGCGTGCAGCACGATCCGCTGCGCCGCCGAGTAGCGCGGGTTGCACGACGTGAACGTCAGCAGCCGCAGGGTCGGCTTCGCATGCATGTCGGGCTGGTCCGGCACTGGATAGGAGACCGCGACATCCGTCGGATCGACGATCTCCTGGAACGGCACGTGCGGATAGCCGGGCGTGTTCGGCAGGTTCTCGACCGTGTAGGTGAACCACATCGTCTTGGTCTCCAGCACGATCTTCGTTCCGGGCTTCAGATGGTCGATGTTGTAGAAGGGATGCAGGTAGGTCGTGCGGTGGCCGGCGACCGCGAAGTTGCCTACCTGACCCGGCAACGCGGTGCCCGGGTAGTGGCCCGGGCCCTTCTGAAGGTCGCTGAACTCAGTGCCTTCGACGATCACCATGTGCCAGTGCTTGCCGAACCTCGGAATCCGGAGGATGGCGAGACCTGAACCGAGCGGCACGTGGTCGACACGCAGCCGTGACACGTCGACGCCGTTGCCCCGCCACTGCGTCTCCAGTTGTCGCTCGAGCTTGTGTTGCTGCGCCTGCGTGTAGAGCCCGGTGAACCACAGCTCGTATCCGACGAACAGCAGGATCACCACACCGAGAGTGATGAGCAGCTGCCCGACACCGCGGGCCATCGTGCGCAACGCCTCGCCGCGCCCGGGCGGGGCGCGGTGGGTGCGGACTTGCGTCGTCGTCACGGAATCGCCCGCGCGGCAGAGATCTCGAGCGGGCCGGCGTAGGCCGGCAACCTCGCCGACCGGCTAGCCGTGACGCGGTAGCGCAACCCGAACGCGGCGACGTACTGCTGGAAGACTTGTACGGCGGGATCGGCCGCCAACGCGCGCCGGAGCCGCGCGGGG
>JAFAQI010000464.1 GCA_019246495.1 Frankiales bacterium
CGGTGTGTCCCTTGGCACGATAATCGCCGAGAACTTCGCGTGCGGCGTCGGCGCATCCGGATCGGTGATCGCGAACACCGTCGTGAACGCCGCGCGATGCGCACCGGTGGTGAACCACTTGTGACCGTTGACCACCCACTCCTCGCCGTCGAGCACGGCCGTCGTACGCATCTGGGTCGGGTCGCTGCCCGCGACCTCCGGCTCGGTGAGGCCGACGCTGGGATAGACGTCACCGGCGACGAGCGGCTTCAGGAACCGCTCGCGCTGCTCGTCCGAGGCATAGAGGTGCAGCATGATCGAGTCCTGCATCGACACGGACCCGACGGCCATCTGGCCCCACTCCGACCGGCCGATGATCTCGTTGAGATACACGAAGTCCATGAACGGCAGCCCACCGCCGCCGATCTCCGCCGGATGTCCCAGCGCCCACAGGTCGCGGCGCTTCGCCTCGGCCTTGAGCTCCTCCAGCCGGGCGTGAGCCGCAGCCGCGTCATCGCCGCCGAGCACCGGCTCGGCCGGGATGACCTCGCCGTCGATGAAGTCCTTCATCCGCGCGCGCAGTGCGGCGAGCTCAGTGGGCAACGTCACAGTCATGTGCGGACTCTCCCGCGGCCAACCCTGATGCGTCCACCGCGCGGACGGTCGACAATTCCCCGGTGACCGAGCCCACCGGACAGCCCGGCCTCGAGGACAGCCGCGGCGGGTCGGCCGTGGACGAGGTCGCCGCCCTCCGCGCGCTGCTGCTCTCGCTCGGCGCGGCGCCGGAGGAGGCCGATGCGGCGATCGGGTCGGGGCAGGGCGGTGCGCTCGCGCTCGACCTCACGCTGCGCGCGGCGCCGCCCCGGACCCTCGACGAGGCCGCGGCCGAGATCGGGATCGACCGCGACGAGTTCGTCCGCTACTGGCACGCGCTCGGCTTCGGCGAGCTGACATTGGCCGGCGGCGGCGTACCCGCCGACGTACTAACAGCGCTGCCGCTCGTCACCAACGCCGTTTCCGAGTGGCTGGGCGACGAGACCGCGCTCGGCCTCGCCCGGGTCATCGGCGAGACCTCGGGCCGCATCTCCGAGGCGTTGGTCGACGCGTTCCGCATCGACTACGAGGTGCCGCAGCTGACCTCGGGCACGTCCTACACGCAGGTCGTGCAGACCTATCTCGACATCACCCGCGAGAGCCTGCCGGCGTTCGAGGCGCTGCTCAGCGCCGTCATGCGCGCCCACCTCGTCCGGGTCGCCGCCGGTCACTGGGCGCCGGATGCCGAGCAGCAGGCCGCCCGACGCGACCTCTTCGTCGGCTTCGTCGACCTGGTCGGCTACACCGCTCTGTCCCGGACCTTGTCGACTGGCGAGCTGTCGAAGCTGCTGCGCCGGTTCGAGGATGTCGTCACCGCGGCCGTCAGCACGCGCAACGGACGGCTCGTGAAGCTCATCGGCGACGGAGCAATGTTCGTCACCGAGGGCGCGGCCGACGGCTGCCTCATCGGGCTGGACCTCCTCGACCGCCTGGCTGCCGTCGAGTCACTTCCCCCGGCCCGCATCGGGGCCGACTGCGGCGGCGTGCTCAGCCTCGCCGGCGACTACTTCGGGGACGTCGTCAACCGGGCCGCCCGGCTGGTCGCGCTCGCCCTCCCGGGCACGGTCGTGGTGAGCGACCTCGTCGCCGCCGCGCTTGCGGACGGCCCGGCCTCCGGGCTGGTCGCCGACCGGCTGCCGGACCAGGCGCTGAAGGGCTTCCGCGCCCCCGCGGCGAGCTATCGGATCGTTCGTCCGGATTTCCCGACGTAGCCGGTTCGCCCCGCAACCCCCCTAGTCAGCGACGGCGATTCATGGTGCATTGGTAGGGGTTGTGACGCAGGTCACAGCCCTTTCGCCGTCCCAGGAGGCGTCGTCGTGTCCGGCAACCCATTGCTCGGCAAATTCGGCCCACTCGTCGCCGTGGTGGCGATCCAGCTCGCGCTGGTGATCGCCTATCCGTCGACAGCTCCCAGCGCGCAGTCGGCAGCGCTCGGCGGCACCGGCGTCGGCACCAGCACCGGCACCCAGGCCGGCGGCGCCACCACCCCCGGCGCGATCACGCCCGGGACGACCGGGTCGGTGCCCGGCGCGACCACGCCCGGCGGCACGACCCCGGGTGGCTCCGTCAGCGGCGGCGGCTCGACCGGAGCAACCGGCTCGACCGGCACCGGGTCGACCGGCACCGGCCCCACGGTCTCCGGCGGCGGTGGCGCCGGCGCACCGAGCAACAAGACGCTGAACGAC
>JAFAQI010000469.1 GCA_019246495.1 Frankiales bacterium
AGCCGCAAGGGCATCAAGGGCTGCTCGCTCGACGCCTGCATGACGATGAAGAGGCCGAGCAGCATGACCGCCACCGCAAACGAGCCCATGGTCGTCCGGTCACCCCAGCCGTGCGTCGCCGCGTGGATGAACCCGTAGACGAGCGCGGCCATGCCCACGGTCGACGACAACGCGTCCGCCAGTGCGAGCCGGCCGTGGCCTCGCGTCGACTCGCCGAGCACGAACGGTGTCGCGATCGCGATGGCCGCACCAATCGGCGCGTTGACGAACAACACCCAGCGCCAGGACAGGTAGTCGGTGAGCACCCCGCCGAGGATCAGCCCGAGCGCCGCACCTGCGCCGGACACAGCGGCGTAGACGCCGAAGGCCCGGTTGCGTTTCGGTCCTTCCTCGAACGTCGTCGTCACGAGCGACAGCGCGGTCGGCGACGCGATGGCGCCGCCGACACCCTGCAGCGCGCGCATCGCCAGCAGCCAGCCCTTGTCCCACGCGAACCCGCCGGCAAGGCTCGCTCCCGCGAAGAGCAGCACGCCGGTCATGAACATCCGGCGGCGTCCGAACAGGTCGCCTGCCCGGCCACCCACGAGCAGCAGTCCCCCGAACACAAGGGTGTAGGAGTTGAGCACCCAGGACAGGCCAGTGGGTGAGAAGTCGAGCGCCCGTTTGATGTTCGGCAAAGCGATGTTCACGATCGTTGCGTCGAGCACGACCATGAGCTGCGCGCTGGCGATGACGAGGAGCGCGAGGTTGGGATGCACCCCGCTGCGATGCTCGGCGTGCTGGGCCGGAGACTCGGACGAGGTGGTGGCGCTCACCGGCTCATTCTGCGGGTCGTCGATCTGATGTCTGACAGGGTGACGTCATGAGCTCTGCCGGCTACAGCGGGACGCCCCTCGCCCGCAAGCTCGGCATCAAGCGCGAGTCGCGCCTTCTCGTCGTCGCCGCGCCTCCCGGATTCGAGATCCCCGACGTCCCGGCCGGGGTCACCGCGCACACCCGCCCTGGCCGCACGTCGTACGACGTGGTTGTCGCGTTCTGTCCGGATCGCAAGCGGTTGACGACGCGGTTCGCCGCACTCGTGCCGCGGGTGACCACCGCCGGCGCGCTCTGGGTCGCGTGGCCCAAACGAGCCAGCGGCATGAGCACCGACCTCGACGAGAACGTCGTGCGCGACCACGGCCTCGGTGCCGGGCTCGTCGACGTCAAGGTCGTCGCGATCGACGAGACGTGGTCCGGGTTGAAGTTCGTCCGCCGGCTGCGCGACCGATGAGCGAGGACGCGCATCCGGCCGGGGTCGACTGGATGTTGCCGGAGTCCGAACGGCCACGCACGCCGGGCAACCTCGTGGTGCCACGCATCCACGGCGCCGACTACTTCCAGCGGTTGTGCGAGGTGGTCGACGCGACCCGGGCGGGCGACCGCATCTGCTTCACGGACTGGCGCGGCGACGCCGACGAGCGGATGTCCGACGACGGGCCCACGGTCTCGGAGCTGATGTGCCGCGCGGCCGAGCGGGGGGTCGACGTGCGGGCGCTGCTCTGGCGGTCGCACACCGACCGCGCGAGTTTCAGCGCACAGGAGAACGAGCGGCTGGGCGAGCGGATCAATGAGGCCGGCGGCGAGGCACTGCTCGACCAGCGGGTGCGGCGCGGCGGGTCACACCACCAGAAGATGGTCGTGGTGCGGCATGCCGAGCGGCGTGAAGACGACGTCGCGTTTGTCGGCGGCATCGACCTCTGCCACGGCCGCCGCGATGACGCCTCGCATGCCGGCGACCCGCAGCCGCAACCGATGGACAAGCGTTACGGCGACCGGGCGCCGTGGCACGACGCAGCCGTCGAGATCCATGGTCCCGCGGTGTGCGACGTCCTCGACACGTTTGTCGAGCGGTGGGACGACCCGACGCCGCTCGACCATCGGAACCCCTATCGACGGTTGCTCCAACGCAAGTCGCGCATGCCGCGCCATCCGCAGCCGCTTCCACCCGCGTTCGACCGGCCGCCCGCGGCCGGCCCGCACGTCGTGCAGGTGCTGCGCACCTACGCCGCCAAACGTCCGGCCTTTCCGTTTGCTCCGAAAGGCGAGCGGTCGATCGCCCGGGCCTACGCCCGCGCGTTCTCTCGGGCCCGGTCGTTCGTCTACGTCGAGGACCAGTACCTGTGGTCCGACCTGGTCGCCCGCACCCTTGCCGATGCGCTGCGACGCGAACCGGGCCTGCGCGTGGTTGCCGTCGTACCGCGGTATCCCGACGCCGACGGCCTGCTCTCCGGGCCGCCCAACAGGTTCGGGCAGATCCAGGCGATGGACCTGCTGCGCGACGCCGGCGGCGACCGCGTGCTCGTCTGCGACATCGAGAACGACGCGGGCACACCCATCTATGTCCACGCCAAGGTCTGCATCGTCGACGACACGTGGATGACGTGCGGGTCCGACAACTTCAACCGCCGGTCGTGGACGCACGACTCCGAGATCACCTGCGCCGTGGTCGGGGGGACGCTCCCGCGCGACACGCGGGTGCAGCTGTGGAGCGAACATCTCGGGCTCGACGCGAATGACCCGCGGCTCGCCGACCCGGCCGCCGGCCTCGACCTCTTCTCCGCGGAGGCCGGCCGGGTGCGGGTGCACCGGCCCGCTCCGGTCTCCGCGATGCAGCGCTGGTGGGTGATGCCGTCGTACCGGCTGCTGTTCGACCCCGACGGCAGGCCGCTGCGCCAGCGGGTGCGCGGCGGTTTCTGAGTCGGCGGGCGCGTGTCGCGCCCCGGCCGTTGCATGCCGAGCCCGATCATCAGGGGGTGACCGACCAGCTCACCCGGCTGATCCGCCCGGCCGCCATCGTGCCCGAGGCGGCGGCGGCGAAGATCCTCTCCGAGCTGTCGGCCCGCGACGTGAGCTGTGGCGGTGTGTGGAACGCCACGACGACCCTCTGGCAGCGCTACTCCGCGCCCTGGGACGGCCCGGGAGCCACGCGTGGCTCGGCGGTGCTGATCGGCTCGATCGCCGTCACCTA
>JAFAQI010000006.1 GCA_019246495.1 Frankiales bacterium
CTTGCGGACGCCGGTGTAGAACGGCACCTCCTCGCGGACGTGCCGCCGGGCCGTGGCCGCGCGCAGCTCGCGCATGAGGTCGACGATGCGGTGCAGCTCGTCGGCCTCGAACGCAAGCATCCACTCGTAGTCACCGAGGGCGAACGCCGCGACCGTGTTGGCGCGCACATCAGGGAAGTCGCGTGCCATCCGGCCATGCTCGGCCAACATCTCCCGGCGCTCCGCCTCGGGCAGCAGATACCACTCGTAGGAGCGAACGAAGGGATAGACGCAGATGTAGCGGCGCGGTTCCTCGTCAGCGAGGAACGCCGGGATGTGTGCCTTGTTGAACTCCGCCGGACGGTGCAGGGCCATCACCGACCAGACCGGCTCGACCGCGCGCCCGAGTGCGGTCTGCCGGAAGCGCTGGTAGGCCTCCTGGAGGTCGTCGCTCGTCGGCGCGACCCACCAGATCATGAAGTCGGCGTCGGCGCGAAAGCCGGCGACGTCGTAGAGGCCACGCGTCACGATCCCCTTCGCGGCGAGCTGGTCGAGCAGCTCCTGGACCTCTCCAGCCGACGCGGAACGGTCGTCGGGCAGCGGCTGCCGCACGCGAAAGACGGCGTACATGACGTAGCGGATGAGCTCGTTGAGCTCCCGCGCGCGCTTGCCTACCGACTTGTCCGCAGCCATGCCTTCATTGTCGCGCGACTCTCCCGCGGCGACGGTGTCGCCCTGCTCATACAGAGCGTGCCATCGTTGCGCGATGCGGCTCGCAGAACACCTTCATCACCTGCAGGAGCACGGCTCCGGCCTGGCGGAGGCGGCGGCGTCTGCCGGGATCGACGCCGCCGTTCCCACGTGCCCCGGCTGGCAGGTCCGCGACCTGCTGGCGCACATCGGCATGGTGCACCGGTGGGCCGCGAGCATCATCACGGACCGGCACACGAAGCCGCCGTCTGATGAGGAGTTCCCGTCGCCGTCGGACGAAGAACTGCTCGATTGGTACGCCGCCGGGCACGTCGCACTGGTCGAGACGCTTCGGTCGGCACCGAGCGACACTGAGTGCTGGTCGTTCCTGCCTGCGCCATCGCCACTGGAGTTCTGGGCGCGACGGCAGGCGCACGAGACGACTGTGCACCATCTCGACGCCGCGGCGGCGATCGGCAGCGGCGCGGACGTCGGCGTCGACGTCCGGCTCGCCGTCGACGGGCTCGACGAGCTGCTGCTCGGTTTCTTCGCCCGCTCGCGTGGCCGCCTCGTCGCCGATCCGCCGCTGACACTTGGAGTCGAGGCGACCGACGGCGATCCGGGTGATGCGTGGACCGTTGCGGTCCGGCCCAACGACCGCGAGGTCAACCGCGGACTGGCACGTGGTGACTGCATCGTCCGAGGCCGTGCGGCAGACCTCTATGCCTTTCTGTGGAACCGACGCGGCGACGACGCGCTGGTGATCAGCGGCAACCGCAAGGTTCTCGACGTATGGCGGGAGAAGGCCCGCATCACCTGGAGCTGAACGGTGTCAGCCCGTCGCTCCCAACGACTCCCAGTAGCGGTTGAGCGCGCCGTTCGTCTTGACGAACCACACGATCGGTCCGATGAAGAACAGGAAGACACCGGGGAAGGACCATAGTCCGGTCAGTCCGCTCACGGGCTTCGGCTGGCCGCGCCGTTCGTACATCTCGCCGACCTCGGCCGAGGTGATGTAGGGCATCACGATGCCGACGAAGATGGCGAGGACGAGCGCGAGTGCGCCGCCCAGACCATCGCCACCCTTGTGGCGCTTCATCTCCTCGTGAACGCTGTAGTACCAGAACCAGCCATAGATGCCGAGCGTCACGATGAAAAGCAGGATGGACACGCCGGTGCTGCGCACCTTGCCGACCGACCCGGCGCCGTAGACCGCCGGTGCGCCGTACGCCGGTTGCGCCGCGTAAGCCGGAGGCGGCACAGGCGGCGTGGCGGCCTCGCCGCCGGCAGGTGGTTCGGTGGGCGCGGCGTACGGGTTGTCGGTCACCGGCGCAACGTAAGCCATCCCGTCCGCAATGTCATCGACGGTCGGCACGCAACATCGGCAGCAGCTGGTCGGCCGCTGCCTGCCCGCTGCGGATGCATGCCGGGATGCCGACGCCCTCGTACGCCGCACCGCACACCGCCAGCCCAGGCACCGCGGCGACAGCGGCCTTGATGCGCGCGACGCGGTCGAGATGGCCGACGGCGTACTGCGGCAGCGCGCCGCCCCATCGCGTCACTCGCGTAGCGCTCGGCCGCCCACGGGCGCCGCAGGTCAACGACAGCTCAGCCACCGCGAGTTCGACGAGGTCCGTGTCGTCACGTTGCAGGACCGCCGTGTCGCCGTGCCGGCCGAGCGAGCAGCGGACGACGATCGAGCCGGGCGCACCGACGTGCGACCACTTCTGCGACGTGAACGTCACCGCTTTCACCGGCCGTCCGGCGTCCGGCGGCACGAGATAGCCACTGCCGGTCGCACTCGGAAGCCCGTCACTCGGCCAGACCGTCGTGACGATCGCCATGCTCGCCATCTCGATGGTCGCAAGCTCCGTCGCCGCCGCGGGCGCAAGGTCGGCGAGCAAGCGACCGGCGGGCGCGGGCGGCACCGCTACGACGACGGCGTCCGCGGCGACCCATCGTTCATCCGTGGTCGGACCGTGTACGACGCGAAACCCCTGCGCCAGGCGCTCGATGCTGCGGGCCGGCCGACCGAGGACGACCTCCGCACCGCTCCTTCGCGCGACGGCGTCGGCGAGGGCCCCCATGCCCGGCCGCAGGGAAGCGAAGACCGGCGCTGGACTCTGCGTCACCGGGACGCTTCGCGCGACGGCACGCATCAACGAACCCGCGGCGCCGGCGAGCTGGGGCGCCGTCGCGCGCACCGACAGCTCGTCGGCCCGACCGGCGTAGACGCCACCGAGCAGCGGGTCGACGAGGCGGACGACGACTGCGCGACCGAGCCGCCGCCCGACCAGAGCGCCGACGCTTTCGTCCCCGGCACCGTCGTCATCCGGCATCGGTGCGGCGAGGTCGTAAGCCGCACGGAGCACCTCCGGCGCGGACAGCACGCCAGCCAGGGACCGGGCATTGGCAGGAACGCCGAAGACCGACCGCGGCGGCAGCGGACGCAACCGGCCACGGGCCCACACCCGCGCCGATGTGGTCGCGGGATGCACGATCTCGTCACCAAGCCCGACTGCGCGAGCCAGCCCGAGCCCCTCCGGCACTCGCGCGAGAAACGACTCGGCACCCTCGTCGACGTCGACGCCGCCGACGTCCGAGGTCGACAGCTTGCCGCCGATCCGGCCGGCACCCTCGACGACGACGACCTCGTGCTCGCGGAGAGCATGAGCAGCCGCCAGCCCGGCAATGCCCGCCCCCACGACAGCGATCCGAGCCATCAGGCGACGCGGTCGACGACCAGCCCGGCCAGCGCGCGCATGACCGCAGGGTCGTCGTTCACCGAAGCCGTGCGCGCGAACGGGATCTCGGCCACTCCGGCCGCCGCGGCCGCTTCGATGTCGAGGTCATACGCAACCTCGAGATGGTCGGCGACGAACCCACACGCGCAGACGACAAGACCTGCCGCACCCGCAACGGCGCGACCGCGCACGATCTCCAACACGTCGGGGCCGAGCCACGGCTCGGGTGTCCGCCCCGCCGACTGCCAGCCGACGGACCAGGTGCTGATGCCGGCGGCGCTGCTGACCGCGGCGGCCGTTTCCTTCAGCTGCACCGGGTAGGGGTCGCCGGTGCCGAGAATGCGCTGCGGCAACGAGTGCGCCGTGAACACGACCTCACTGCCGGCGGGGACAGTCGTCAGTGCGCGGTGCACCGCGGCGGCCAGGAACTCGACGTACGCCGGAAGCAGGTGCCACGACTCGATCGTGTCGACGGCGAGGCCGTGTTCCGCGCCGGCTTTCGCGGCGCGTTCGGCGTACTCCCCCACCGAGAACCGCGAGTAGTGCGGCGCGAGCACCAGCCCGACGATGCGTTCGACGCCACGTGCCGCAAGGTCGCGCACGCCGTCCTCGACCGACGGCCGCGAATGCTTCGTGCCGAGCGACACGACGAAGCCGTCGCCGAGTGCTGCCGACAGCGCCGCCACCTGGCGGTCGGTGATGTCGCGCAGCGGAAACGTGCCACCGAGTGCGTCGTAACGCCGAACCAGATCGGCGAGCAGCTCGGGCGTCGGCGGCCGTCCGCGCCGGATGTCGGTGTAGTAGGTCTCGATGTCGTCGCGGTCCCGTGGCGTGCCATAAGCCATCACAAGGACACCGACGGTCATCCGGCGTCCTGCACCTGTGCCGCGGACTCTTCATGCACAAGCTCGACGATGCGCGCGAGCACATCCGGATCGGAGTCGGGAAGCACGCCGTGCCCGAGGTTGAACACATGCCCGCGCGCGGTTGTGCCACGACGCAGCACGTCGCGGGTGCGCTCCAGCACCGCGGGCCAGGGCGCGAACACGACCGCCGGGTCGAGGTTGCCCTGCACGGCCACATCATCCGGCAGCCGGCGAACTGCCTCGTCCAGTGGCAACCGCCAGTCGACACCGACGACATCTGCGCCGGCATCCGCCATTAACCCCAGCAGCTCGCCGGTGTTGACGCCGAAGTGGATGCGCGGCACGTCGGCGAACTGCCGGATGCCCTCGAGCACCGTGCGGCTGTGTGGCAG
>JAFAQI010000010.1 GCA_019246495.1 Frankiales bacterium
CGACGAAGATCTGCTCGTCGGTGAGGAAGAACTGGATGTAGCTCGTGTTGGCCATGATGACCGACCACGATCGGAGCACGCGCGACCGTCCGCGCACGAGTTGCCAGCCCGGGTGGATGCACTGCACGTCGTCACTGTCATCCCAGATCGCCTCCATCCGGTCGACGTCACCGGCCTCGAAGGCGGCATAGAGCTCGGCGTTCGCAGCAGCCACCGCCGCGACGTCGTCGCTCACTTGTCGGCCTCAAGGGCGCGGCGCCACCGGGCCACCACGCGCACGGCGTCCGCGTTGGCGCGTACTTCGTGCACCCGCACCGCCCACGCACCGGCCGCCGCAGCGAGTGCAGTGACCGCAGCAGTGGCGTCGTCGCGGTCGGCGACGGGCCGTGCGTTGTCGTCGTCACCGAGCAGCGCACCGAGGAACGACTTGCGACTCGCACCGACGAGCACCGGGCGCCCGAGTGCACGGATGGCGTCGAGGTGCGCGAGCAGTGCCCAGTTGTGCTCCGCCGTCTTGGCGAAACCGATGCCCGGGTCGACGATCACCTGGCTGATGTCGACGCCCGCGGCGACAACGGCTGCGACTCGTTCGCTGAGTTCGGCGCACACCTCGCCGACGACGTCGTCGTACGACGCCTGCTGCTGCATGCGATCGCTGTGCCCCCGCCAATGCATCACGACGTAGGGCACCCGCCGGTCGGCGACGAGACCAGGCAGGTCCGGATCGGCGAGGCCGCCCGACACGTCGTTGACGATGCGCGCGCCGGCGTCGAGCGCGACGGCTGCAACGGACGCGCGCATGGTGTCGATGCTGACGACCGCGCCGAGCTCGTTGAGGGCCGCGACAACCGGCTCGACCCGCTCGCGTTCTTCGTCGGCCGAGACTCGGCGCGCCCCGGGCCGGGTCGACTCGCCACCGACGTCGATGAGGTCGGCGCCTGCCGCGAGCAGCTGCCGGCCGTGCTTGATCGCGCTGTCCGCGTCGGCGAAGGCACCGCCGTCGCTGAACGAATCGGGCGTGACGTTGATGACGCCCATGACGAGGCACCGGTCGGCCGCCGGCAGCCCCGGCACGGCGGGCCGGTCCCCGGCCGCAGCGAGCAGGTCGTCGCCGGGCGGTTGGGCGCTCACCGGCCCAGGATGAGGCTCATCGCCTCGGCGCGAGTGGGCTGGCTGTCGCGGAACAGGCCACGGACCGCCGACGTCACGGTCTTGGCGCCCGGCTTGCGCACGCCGCGAATCGACATGCACAGGTGCTCCGCCTCGACGACGACGATGACGCCGCGCGGCTGTAGACAGCTCTCGACCGCGTCGGCCACCTGCGTCGTCAAGCGCTCTTGCACTTGCGGCCGCTTGGCGTAGAGGTCGACCACGCGCGCCAGCTTGGACAGGCCGGTGATCTGGCCCTTCTCGTTCGGGATGTAGCCGACGTGCGCCGTGCCCACCCAGGGCACGAGGTGGTGCTCGCACGTGCTCGACACGGCGATGTCCTTCACGAGCACCATCTCGTCGTGGTCCGCGTCGAACACGGTCGTGAGCACGCTGCACGGGTTGACATGCATCCCCGCGAAGACCTCGTCGTACATCCGGGCGACGCGCGCCGGCGTGTCTCGCAGTCCGTCGCGCTCCGGGTCCTCCCCGATCGCGAGCAGGATCTCGCGCACCGCTGATGCGATGCGCTCCTGGTCGACCACGGGCTCGCGGGTCAGTCGGTGCTGCGCTTGGCGGTACGACGAGCAGTCGTCTTCTTCGCCGCGCCGTTGGTCGACGTCCGGCCGTTGGCGGTCGAGCGGCCGTTTGCAGACGACCGGCCGTTCGTCGACCGGCCGTTGGCCGGCGTCCGCGCCGAGCGCCGGCTGCTACTGCCGCGCTCGAGCTCCTTCACGTCGGCCGGGCCGAGCAACGCGAGCTCGTTGGGCGTGAGCACCGGCGGGATGTCCTTGGCCGGACGGCGCCGCGTGCTGGCGAAGACGCGGATCGGGCGCTTCTTGACGGCACCGAAGATCTCGATCAGCTCGTCCTTGCCGACCGTCTCCTTGTCGAGGAGCCGCAGGACAAGGTTGTCGAGGACGTCGCGGTACTGGACCAGGATCTCCCACGCCTCGTCGTGCGCACTCTCGATCAGCGCGCGCACCTCGTCGTCGATCTGCGCGGCGACCTCTTCGGAGAAGTCACGCTCGTGGCCGAGGTCACGGCCGAGGAAGACGTCGCCGTCGTGCCGGCCGAACTTCAGCGCACCGAGCTTCTCGCTCATGCCGTACTGCATGACCATCGCGCGGGCGATGCTCGTCGCCTTCTCGATGTCGTTGGCAGCGCCCGTCGTCGGCTCGTGGAACACGAGCTCCTCGGCAGCGCGTCCGCCGAGCGCGTAGGCGAGCATGTCCATCATCTCGCTGCGCGTCTGCGTGTACTTGTCCTCGGTCGGCAGCACCATCGTGTAGCCGAGCGCGCGGCCGCGGCTGATGATCGTCACCTTGTGCACCGGGTCGGTGTTGGGCAGTGCATAAGCGACGAGTGCGTGACCGCCTTCGTGATAGGCGGTCACCTTCTTCTCCTTGTCGCTCATCACCCGCGACTTGCGCATCGGGCCGGCCATCACACGGTCGATGGACTCCTCGAGAACCGCGGTGGTGATGAGCTTGGCCTCGGTGCGCGCAGTCAGCAGCGCTGCCTCGTTGATGACGTTGGCCAGGTCGGCACCGGTGAAACCCGGCGTACGACGGGCGATGACGTCGAGGTCGACGTCGGGCGAGAACGGCTTGCCCTTGGAATGCACTCGGAGGATCGCCTTGCGGCCTTCGAGGTCGGGCCGGTCGACGACGATCTGCCGGTCGAAGCGGCCGGGCCGTAGCAGCGCGGGGTCGAGGATGTCGGGGCGGTTGGTGGCGGCGATCAGGATCACGCCGCGGTTGGTGTCGAAGCCGTCCATCTCGACGAGCAGCTGGTTGAGCGTCTGCTCCCGCTCGTCGTGGCCGCCACCGAGTCCGGCGCCGCGGTGCCGGCCGACCGCGTCGATCTCGTCGACGAAGATGATGGCCGGCGCGTTGGCCT
>JAFAQI010000047.1 GCA_019246495.1 Frankiales bacterium
TCGGCGACCATGTCGACAAGCTCGGCCGCTCGCTGGGCAGCGCAGTCAAGGCCTACAACGGCACCGTCGGCTCGTTCGAGAAGCAGGTGCTGGTAACCGCCCGCAAGCTCAACGCGCTCGAGGTGGTCGACGGCGACCTCGACCAGCCGCTGGCCGTCGAGGAGTCGGTGCGTCCGCTTGCCGCGCCGGAGCTCGTCGAGTCGATCGAGCGCACGGTTGTCGCTCTGCCCGCGGAAGCGCTCGGCTGGCCAGCAACAGAAGCCGCGGACGCCGGCGACGTCGTACAGCGGGCCGAGGACTACGGCCTCGCGGTCAACACCACGCCCAAGCAAGACCGCGCCACCGGCTGACGGGGCCACCACCCTCGGCAATTGCGGATTGCCTGACTTCTAGGGCGGAGAATCCGCAATTGCTGCGTCAGGTGGCGGCGGGCGCGTTCGTTTCGGCAGGTGACGACGCGCGCTGCGCTCGCCGAAGCTCCGGCGGCAATGCGAACGTCAGCCGCTCCTCCGCCGCGAGGACTTCCGTCACCTCGCCGTAGCCGTGCGCGGCCAGCCACGACAGCACCTCGGCGACCAGCGTCTCCGGCACCGACGCGCCACTCGTCACACCGACCGTCGCGACCCCGTCGAGCCATGCGTCGTCGATGTGCGAGACATCGTCGACGAGGTACGACGTCCTCGCGCCTGCATCGAGCGCCACCTCGACGAGACGCACGGAGTTTGAGGAGTTGCCGGAGCCGACGACGAGGACGAGGTCAGACTCAGCAGCGATTTGCTTGACCGCGCTCTGCCGGTTCTGCGTCGCGTAACAGATGTCGTCGCTCGGCGGGTCGACCAGCAGCGGAAAGCGACGGCGCAAGGCGGCAACTGTCTCGAGCGTCTCGTCGACCGAGAGCGTCGTCTGCGAGAGCCAGGCGACCCGCGCCGGGTCGCGCACCTCGACGTCACCGACCGAGTCCGGCCCCTCGACGAGATGCACGCGGTCCGGCGCCTCGCCGGTCGTGCCGACGACTTCCTCGTGGCCCTCGTGGCCGATCAGCAGGATGTCGAAGTCCTCGCGGTCGAAGCGACGGGCCTCCGCGTGCACCTTGGTCACCAGCGGGCAGGTTGCATCGATGGTCCGCAGCTGCAGCCGCGCCGCCTCATCGTGCACCGACGGCGCGACACCGTGGGCCGAGAAGACGACCACCGACCCCTCCGGCACCTCGTCTGTCTCGTCGACGAACACGGCGCCGAGCGACTCGAGGCGGCGTACGACGTGGGAGTTGTGCACGATCTGCTTGCGGACGTAGACCGGCGCGCCATAGGTCTCTAGCGCCAGTTCCACCGTCTGCACGGCCCGGTCGACGCCGGCGCAGTAGCCGCGCGGGCTCGCGAGCAGCACGCGGCGTGGGCGCTGCTGATCGGGGCCGGTCACCGAACGATGCTATGCCGCGGGCCGGTTAGCGTGGTCCGGTCGACGGGCACGCCAAGAAGGCAGCCCACGCACGCGAAACCGCCTCCGGAGGCCCCGCATGACAGCGTCAGACGACCGCGACGAGCCGACCCGCCAACGGGCCGGGCTGACCAGCGGCGCGCTGGCGATGCTGAGCCGCGAGGCCGGCCGGGCCGCGATGCTCGCCGCCACCGCCGGGCTCTCCGCGTGGGAGCAGACCCGCGGGCTGCGTGAGCTCGCCCTGCGCCGCGCGGACGAGGTGCTCCAGATCGTCGCCCACACTCCGCTCGGCCGGTTCCTGCCGCATCCACTGTTCGACGACGGTGCCGACGCCGAAGCGGAGCGCATCGCCCAAGCCGCGAAGAAGGCGACCCTGCGCGCCGTTTCCACCGTGCGGGAGCACGAAGACGCCGGTACGCCGCCCGCCCGGGCCAGCAAGCCGTCGCCGGAGAAGTCGACCGCAGCCAAGCCAACGGCCACCAAGACCTCAACTCCCAAGGCCGGCGCCAAGCCGAGCCGCGCAGGCGCGACCGCCGCCAAGACCACCGGGTCCGCGACGCCGAGCCGGCCGGCAGCCACATCCGCCGACGCCGCCCCGCCAGCCGCTGCCGTCGAGGCCGGCGCACCCGGCGCCAACACCGAGCAGGTCGAGCAGATCACGGCGCAGTTGTCCATCGACGAGCCGAGCTCGCGCGACGACCTGCCGATCCCGGACTTCGACAACATCTCGCTCGGCTCGCTCCGCGCCCGGCTGCGTTCGCTCACGCTCGAAGACCTCGTCACCCTGCGCGAGTGGGAGCAGGCGCACGCCCACCGGCTGCCGGTCGTGACGTTGCTCGACAACCGCATCGCCAAGGTGTCGGCGGAGCAGCAGACGGCCGCCGGCAACGGCACCGCCTATCCGTCCGAGTCCACGACCTCGCCGACCGCCGGCACGACTACACCCGACCGCTCGAGCTGAGCCCGCGACCCACATCCGCCGCCGCGTCCACGGCGAGCCTCGGGGACGGCGTACGACGTCGGTCCGCACTCCTAGGCTGAGCCGATGCCGCTGGAGTCCTCACCCGAGCAACCGCTGCCGGTCCGGACGGTCGCGCGCGCGATCGGCGACTGGATCGGCCGGCTCGGCCGCATCTGGGTCGAGGGCCAGGTCACTCAACTGACCCGCCGGCCGGGACAGTCGACGTGCTTCCTCGTGCTGCGCGACCCCGCCGCCGAGATGTCGCTTCAGGTCGCGGTCCCGAGGTCGATGCTCGACGCAATCGACCCGGGGCTCACCGAAGGCAGCCGCGTCGTCGTGTGGGCCAAGCCGGAGTTCCGCGCGCAGCGCGGCACCGTGTCGCTCACCGCGTTCGACATCCGGCCGGTCGGCGTCGGCGCCCTGCTGGCCCGGCTCGAGCAGCTGCGCAAGACGCTCGCCGCGGAGGGGCTCTTCGACCCCGCGCGCAAGCGGCCGCTGCCGTTCCTGCCGCGCCGGATCGGCCTGGTCACCGGCCGAGCGAGCGCAGCCGAACGCGATGTCGTCGACAACGCGCGGCGGCGCTGGCCGGCCGTCGACTTCCGCATC